>CANNUR010000108.1 GCA_947523045.1 uncultured Prosthecobacter sp. | reverse complement strand
CGTAGGCGCCGGGTCGACCCAGGTGCAAGGCGCGCGCCGCGAGCACGGTTTCGGCCGCGGGCAGCGGGGCGGTGCAAAGGACGAGGAGCAGGCAGAGGCGCGGCAGGTGCATGAGTGGAAACCAACGCATTCCGGAGGCTTCAGCTTGCCCTTGCACGGCGCGCATCTCGGGGCGAATTCATGGCCCGACATGAAAGCCCTTGTTCTTACCGCCCCCTGCGAGTTCAACTACGACATCGCCTTCCCGGATCCCGTGCCCGGTGCCGGCGAGGTGCTCGTCAAGGTGCGGGCCTGCGGCATCTGCGGCAGCGACATCCATGGCATGGACGGCCGCAGCGGCCGCCGCCAGATGCCGATCGTCATGGGCCATGAGGCGGCCGGTGAAATCGTGGCCCTCGGCGAGGGCGTCACGGACTGGCAGGTCGGCGAGCGCGTCACCTTTGATTCGACCGAGTACTGCGGCGAGTGCGAGGAATGCCAGTCGGGCTACGTCAATCTCTGCCCGCACCGCAAGGTGCTGGGGGTGTCGCCGGGCGAGTACCGTCGCCACGGTTGCTTTGCCGAGAAAATCGCCCTGCCGGTGCGCATCCTGTACCTCCTCCCGGAGGCGCTGACTTACGAGAAGGCCGCCTTTGCCGAACCGGTCGCCATTGCCCTGCACGCGGTCAACCTGGCCGACGGCATCGAGGTGGGCGAGGCCTTTGCGTCGGCCTGCGACGATGAGGGTTGCAGCGGCTGCGAGAGCCACGGCGAGCACGAGGGTGAGGGCTGCGATGAAGAGGCCAAGGGCGGCACGGCGGTGGTCGTCGGGGCCGGCCTGATTGGCCTGCTGGTGATTCAGGCGCTGAAGGCGCGCGGCTGGGAACGGGTCATCGCCGTCGACCTCGACGACAAGCGTCTGGCCCTGGCGAAGGAACTCGGCGCCGCCGAGGCCTTCAATGCCCGCGAGGAGGGCCTGGCGGCCCGCCTGCGCGAAATCTGCGATGGCGAGGGTGCCGATGCCAGTTTTGAAGTCGTGGGTGCCGCGGCGCCGCTCGACCTCGCCATCCGCTGTGTGCGCAAGGGCGGCCAGGTGATCCTGGTCGGCAACCTGCAGCCGAGCACGCCCTTCCCGCTCCAGGAGGTGGTGACCCGCCAGCTCACCCTGCGCGGTTCCTGCTCCTGCGCCGGCGAGTACCCGGAGGCGATCCGTCGCATTCAGGATGGCAGCATCCGCGTCGAACCCCTGCTGAGCGCGGTCGCCCCGCTCGCCGAGGGCGCCGGCTGGTTCCAGCGCCTCTACGACAACAAGGAGGGCCTGCTCAAGGTCGTGCTGACCCCGGACGCCTGAGCCGTCGCAAAATGCCGGCTTGTCAGGGCGGGATCGGCGCGTCTTAATGCGCGCCATGAACCGTCGCCGCTTTCTGCAGTCCGTCGCCGCCGCCAGTCTCGTCCCGGCCGCCCGCGCGGCCGACGCGATCCGCGTCATCGACACCCACACGCACTTTTACGATCCCTCGCGACCGCAGGGCGTGCCCTGGCCTGGCAAGAACACGCCGCTGTATCGCACGGTATTGCCGGCCGACTGGCTGGCGGTGGCGGCACCGCAGGGCGTGCGCGAGACGGTGGTGGTTGAGGCCAGCCCCTGGGTCGAGGACAACCAGTGGGTGCTGGATCTGGCGGTGAAGGAGAAAAGCATTGTCGGTCTGGTCGGCAATCTTGATCCGAACGACGCCGCCTTTGCGGCGAACCTGCAGCGCTTCAGCGCCAACCCGCTGTTCCGCGGCGTGCGCTGGCGCGCCGACCTGGTGCGCATCGATCAGAACCGCGAGCGCGTGCTCGCCGGTGCACGCCAGCTTGCCGAGCGCGGCCTCAGTCTCGATCTGAACGGCCCGGCGGCGGCGCTGGCTCATGCCGAGCGGCTCGCGGCCGAGGTGCCGGACCTGCGCATCGTCATCAACCACCTCGGCGCCCCCGGCGATCCGCGCGCGCTGCGGCCGGAATGGCCCGACGCGATCCGCGCCATTGCGCGTCGGCCCAACGTTTTCATGAAAGTCTCCGCCCTCGTCGAGCAGGTGCCCGGGGCCAAGGGCGACGCTCCGCGCGACCCCGAGTACTACCGGCCGATCCTCGACCTGCTCTGGGACAGCTTTGGCGAGGACCGCCTCATCTACGGCAGCAACTGGCCGGTGTCCGACCGCGGCGCGCCCTACGAGGTGGTCTTCGGCATCGTCCGTGACGCCTTCGCAGCCCGCGGTCGCGAGGCCTCGGAAAAGTACTTCTGGCGCAATGCCCGCACCGCCTACCGCTGGGTGGATCGTGCCTGAACGGGGCTGTCGCCGCAGAAAGGCTTGTTTTTGGCGCGCGCCGCCGCGTATTGTTTGCCGCCCCCTTCACGGACTCCATGAAATCCCCCCTCTTCCTGCTGGCCTGCCTGGCCCTCGTGCTGCCGACCGTCCCGGCCTCCGGCCAGGCCATTGACCTGAGTTCCGGCGACTGGGAGGGCGTGGTCAACATCGATGCCTCGGTCCTGCTGCCCGATTACCGCGAACCCTGGAATGCCGGCCAGCCCTCGGGCGGTTCCGGCACCGGCTTCCTGATCGGCAAGAACCGGTTCCTGACCAACGCCCACGTCGTCAGCAACGCCACCAAGCTGGTCATTCGCAGCTCGAACGACCCGCGACCGCACCCGGCGCGCATCGTCCACATCGCCCACGACTGCGACCTGGCCATCCTCGAGGCCGAGGACGGTGCGCCGTTCGAGAAGCTGAAGCCGCTCGAACTCGGCGGCATTCCCAAACTCAACACCGAGGTCATCGCCATCGGTTACCCGATCGGCGGCGACCGCATCTCGGTGACACGCGGCGTCGTCTCGCGCATCGACTTCCGGCCCTACAGCCACACCCAGGTCGACTCCCACCTCGCCATCCAGGTGGATGCCGCCATCAACCCCGGCAACTCGGGCGGTCCGGTGCTGCAGGACGGCCGGGTGGTCGGCGTCGCCTTCCAGGGCTTCAGCGGCCGGGTGGCGCAAAACGTCGGCTACATCATCCCGGTGCCGGTCGTGGCGCGCTTTCTCAAGGATGTCGAGGATGGCCGCTACGATCACTACGTCGACTTCGCGGTCAGCGATTTCGCCATCGAAAACCTCGCCCAGCGCCGGGCCTTTGGCCTGCAGGACAACACCGGGGTGCTGATCGCCGATGTCGAACCCGCGGGCAGCGCCGGCGGCTTGCTCAAGCGCGGCGACGTGCTGCTGTCGATCGATGGCAACCCGGTCTTCAACAACGGTCTCATCCGCATGGAGGGCGAGCTGGTGAACATGAACGAGGTCGTCGAGCGCAAGTTCGCCGGCGACGTCCTGCGGCTGGCCTTCCTGCGCGATGGCAAGCGCCAGGAGGCGGACCTGACACTCAAGCGCTTCGATCCTTACGTCAAACTCGGCGAGCAGTACAACCAGCGGCCGCGCTACCTCGTCTATGCCGGCCTGGTGTTCCAGCCCATGGACAAGAACCTGATGGACGCGCACCAGATCACCGATTCGGCGGCCAGCTATCTGTTTGACAACTACCTGGCCGAAAAACTCTATGTCGAGCGACCCGAGCCGGTCCTCCTCACCAGCATTCTTGCCGACGAGGTCAACACCCACCTCTCGCCCTACGCGCACAGCGTCGTCGACGAGATCAACGGCGTGAAGATCCGCAACCTCAAGGATGTGCGTGATGCCCTGTCGCGCGAGGACGGTGACAAGCCGTTTGTGGTCATCAAATTGCTTGAAAAGGGCCGGCCGCTGGTGCTGCGCCGCGACCTCGCTGAGACCGCGCACCCGCGCATCATGCAGACCTACAGCATCCGCGATGACGCCTACCTCGGTCTCGAATAAGCCGCCGCGACCCGCCGCCATGAACTCCCCGCTTTTCTCCGCCCTCTCTGTCCTGCTGCTCGCCGCCTCTGCCGCGGCGCAATCCCCCCTGGTGCTGCGACCGCCGGAGCCCGGTGTGCAGGCCGGCTCGCTGCTCAAGACCAATGTCACCTACCAGGCGCACAACCAGCGCATCCCCTGGCAGAAGGAGTCGCCCGGCAGTCGCCGCGGCCTCGGTGTCGTGCTTGAGGGCAACCGCGTCCTCGTCACCGGCCAGATGGTTGCCGACGCCACCTACATCGAGCTCGAACTGCCCGAGAGCGGCCAGAAGATCCCGGCGCGGGTGGAGGCGGTCGATTACGAGGCCAACCTGGCCCTGCTGGCACCGGCCGCCAACGGTAAGGAGGCGGCCTTCTTCGCCGGCCTGCGGCCCATGGCTGTCGACAGCTCGGCGCGCATTGGCGACGCCCTCCATGTCTGGCAGACCGGCCGCGTTGGCGAACTCATCGTCACGCCCATGCTGGTCAGCAAGGTGATGAACCAGGGCTACGTCGTCGACAATGCCAGCTTCCTGGTCTACGAGGCGCAGGGCATCATCCGCAGCGAGGCCAACAGCTTCACCCTGCCGGTGGTCAAGGGCGGCAAACTCGCCGGCCTGCTGCTGCGCTACGACTCGAAGAACCAGGTCGCCACCGTGCTGCCCGGACCGATCATCGAGCACTTCCTCAAGGACGTGGCCCAGGCGCCCTACGACGGTTTTCCCTCGCTCGGTGTCGAGTTTCAGACGACCCTTGACGAGCAGTTCCGCGAGTACCTCGGCCTCAAGCCCGACCAGCCGGGCGTGTACATCAGCAAGGTCGTCAAGGGGGCCTCGGCCGAACGCGCCGGTGTCCGCGAGGGCGACATCCTGCTCGCGATCAACGGCGAGCGCATCGACGCGCGCGGCGACTACCAGGATGCGCAGTATGGCGCGCTCAGCATCAGCCATGTCGTGCGCGGCCGCGCCTTCATCGGCGACGAGGTGGAGATCCTTGTTCTGCGTGAGGGCAAGGAGGTCGTGTTGAAGGGCAAGCTTACCCGCAAGCTGCCGGGGGATTATCTTGTCCTGCCCTACCAGTTCGATGAGGGACCTCGCTATGTGTTGCACGGCGGTCTGCTCTTCCAGGAGTTGACCCGTCCCTACCTGAACTCCTTTGGTCGCGAGCAGCTCGGCGGCCCGCTGCTGCGTCTCGCCCGCGCCGCCGCCAATCCCGAGGCTTTCGAGGACGAGGGGCGCCGTCGCGTCGTCTTCCTCAGTGCCGTGCTGCCGACCCCGGCCACCCAGGGGTATGAGCGCCAGAGCGGCCAGGTCGTGCTGGCGGTCAACGGCGTCAAGATCAAGGCGCTGGAGGATCTCGCCGCCGCCATGGAAAAGCCCGTCGACGGCATTCACCGCATCGAACTGCGCGAGTTCCCGCACCTGCTCCATCTCGACGCCGAGCGCGCCGCCCAGGACAACGCCCAGCTCATGAACGGCATGTTCCGCATCGGCAGCCTGCGCCGCCTGTGAGCATGAATGGCCCGCGCTTTCGCTTCTGCCCGACTCCCGCCATGAATACCACCTTCGAAGAGTTGGCCGGCATGATCGACCACTCGCTGCTGCATCCGTCGCTCACCGATGCCGAGGCTGAGGCTGGCTGTCGGCTGGCCGCGGAATACGGCGTCGCCTCGGTCTGTGTGAAGCCCTATTTTGTCGCCCGAGCCGCCGAGCTGCTGCGCGGCACCCCGGTGCGGGTGGGCTGTGTCATTGGCTTTCCCGCCGGCAACAGCAGCACGGTGGTCAAGGTGTTTGAGACCGAGACCGCCTGTCGTGACGGTGCGGAGGAGATCGACATGGTCATCAACATTGGCAAGGCGCTCGGCGGTGAGTGGGACTACGTCGAGCACGAGATCCGTGCGGTCGCCGAGGCGGCGCACCGGCACGGCGCCAAGCTGAAGGTGATTTTTGAGAACGACTACCTGCCTGAGGATGCCACCAAGATTCGCCTCTGCGAGATCTGCGGCCGCGCTGGGGCTGACTGGGTGAAGACCTCCACCGGCTACGGTTTCGTCAAGCAGCCGGAGGGGGGGTACGATTACCGCGGCGCCACCGAGCATGACCTGCGCCTCATGCGCGCGCACAGTCCGGCCCATGTCCAGGTCAAGGCGGCCGGTGGTGTGCGCGATCTCGATGGTCTGTTGTTGGTGCGCGAACTTGGCTGCACGCGCCTCGGCGCCAGCGCCACAAAGGCCATCCTTGAGGAGTTCAAGCGCCGCGCCGCCGAGGGGGACATGACCGCCCGCGAGGCACGCCTCGGCTCGGGTGGTTACTGAGGTCGCCGTTCCAGGCGCAGCCGGCCGAAGCCGCGCTGCAGGGGACTTTCATCCGGGGCGTTAAGCCGCACGCTGACGGTGTACTGGCTGCCGTTGACAGCTTCGTCGGTCACCACCTCGGCACCGTTTTCTCCCATCATGGCGGCACCGGCCTGGCTGCGGGCGAGAACCTGCCAATCGCCCGCTGCCTGACGAAATTCGAGCAGGAGATCGAGGTCGCTGGCGTCGGCGTTGCGCTGGAGGTGGAAGACATGGTCGGTGCCACCCTCGTCGCCGGGTCGCACCTCGATGCTGAGCAGGTCGACATCGTTCACGGCATGCGGATCCAGGTTGAGGGCGTATTCGAATTCCGTGGCGAGTCCGTCGCCGTCCTCGTCGGCGGCGGGATCCAGGTAAAAGCCCGCCGGTTGGTCCGGATAATGCGTGGCCAGCCAGATTTCGCGGCGGGTTGGCGCGGGGGCAGCGAGGTAGGTGAGGCTGAGCTTCGGGCGGTCCTGAGTCGCCGGGGCCTCGCGACTGGCAAAACGCTGGGCGGAGTAGGGTTCGACCTCTTCGCCGAGCAGGATCCAGCCATGGTTGCTGCCGGGATCGGCGAGCCAGGATTGCACATCGGTGAGCAGACCGCTGCCGGTCCAGGTTTGCACCGGTTCGGAGAGAAAATTGCCAACGGTGCGGGTGGCTGAAGCGGTGGCGATGAAATCGCCGCCGGGATTCGCCCACAGCACCGGGCTTGTGGTATTGTAGAAGCGGTGATGCCAGGTGGCGTCGTTCGGGGCGGGAGTGGTGCCCGCACCGCCGGGACTGCCGGCATTGGAATTACCTTCGCCCCAGGCGGCGCTGACCTTGTGAACCTTCATCGCGTAATCCTGGGCAACCTGCAGGCTCAGTCGCAGGGAGAGGGAGGCGCTGGTGATGGTGACACCGGGCGGCACGGAGGAAAGGTCGAAATGCACCAGCGCCCGCCGCAGCTTGAATTCGGCGCTTTCACCGGTCCTGCCCGAATAGAGATAGGGGCCCTTGCCATTGCTGCTCACCCCAACAAGTTCGGTTTCGTAGAGGGTGTTGTCGCGATCCGCCGTCAGCTCGAGCGAGGTCTCTGCTGGTGCGATGCGGTAGATCGTGCCTGCCGGCTTGCCACCGTTCAGGGCGAGCACGCCGGAGGTGGTCTTCACGGCCACGTACATTTCCCCAGCCTCATCCTGGCCGAAGGTGTAGATGCGCGCCTGGGGGGGCAGGGGATGAAGCAGCGGCACCACGGCGGGAGTGCTAAAGACACCGGGCGAGGTTTCCTCGACCCCGATCAGCACGCCGCCGCCGCCGCCGATGCCGTTGGCGGCGTAATCGGCGCAGAGGTACTTGCCCTGCAGGGCGGGGATGGCCGTGCCGCGGTAGACGTAACCGCCGGTGATCGAGGTGCCGAGCTTGGGCATCGCTTCCGTGCCCGGCAGGGTGGCGTTGGGGTGGGCGTATTGGGCAAAGGGGGCGATGACGATCGGCGCACCCGCGCCGGCCGGTTCGGGCTGATAGGCGGTTGGCAGATCGAAATCGACGCTGCCCTCCTTCATGCGCCAGCCGAAGTTGCCGCCCGCCGTGATGAAATCGAGTTCCTCGACGTCGCCCTGGCCGACATCCGCGCAGATCAGGCGCGCAGCGCCGCCGAAGGAGGCGTCAAAGCTGAACTTCCAGGGGTTGCGCAGGCCGTAGGCGAAAATCTCGCCGCGCATGGGGCCGTCGAGGGCAGTGCCCGGCAGGTCCTGATTTTGGCCGAAGAAGGGGTTGCCGGCGGGAATCCCATAGCTGCCGCCGGGCCCGTTGCTACCGAGTGGATCGATGCGCAGGATCTTGCCAAGCAGGCTGCGCCGGTCCTGGCCGTTGCCCAGGCTGCCGGTCAGGCGTTGGTTGGGCGCCGCCGGCCGGGAACTGGTGCCCTCGGTGTGGCCAAGTTGGTTGTCGTGGCTGCCGCCGCCGTCGCCACTGCCGATGTACAGCAGTCCGTCCGGGCCGAAGGCCAATTGACCGCCGTTGTGGTTGGATTGCGGCTGGCCGTAGGTGAGGACCACGCGCTTGCTGGCGGGATCGGCCTGGTTCGGGTTGTCGGCGGAGGCTTGGAATTCGGCGATGACGGTGACGCAGTCGGTGCCGCCGCCGGCGCCGACGGGATTCAGGGTAGGGTGGCTGGCCAGGGTGGTGTAGTTGACGTAGAACCGGCGGTGGCCTGGCGACATGGGATCGGCAAAGCCGGGGTGAAAGGCCAGGCCAAGCAGACCGCGCTCGGTGTAGCCGGTGCCGACGAGATCCGGTTGACCTTCGATGGGATTGTCAAACTCAGCACCGAGATCCAAAAACGGCTCTGGCAGCAGCATGCCGTGCTGAAAAATGCGAATTTGGCCCGGTTGATCGCAGATGAAGAGGCGGCCGCTGCCGTCGCCGGCATGGGTCAACTCGGTCGGCGCATGCAGCTGGTCGTCGCAGACCGGCTGCAGATGGAGCGTTGGAAAAGCCGCTGAGACATCTCCGGCCAGGACGGTCAGCAGGAGCAGGGCAGCGGGTTTCATGGCGGCGGGGAATCGGATTCCAACAAATTTTCCCGAGGTGAACAAGCCTGTTTTCTGCGCTGGGAAACAAAAGACCGGGGGATCCCCTGGGACATGAGGCGTCCGGAAGATGGCATTGACTTGCAGGCGCACTTTTTGTTAAAAGCGTAGAAATTGCCGCAGAGCCTTCCTCCCGAGATTGCCTTCGTCACGGTCCAACCGCCACTCCCTTTTCCCGCCATGACCCGCCTCCCACGCGTACCC
>CANNUR010000107.1 GCA_947523045.1 uncultured Prosthecobacter sp. | reverse complement strand
AGGAACTGGGCGCGGATGATGCAGCCGCCGCGCCAGATGGCGGCGATGCGGCCAAGGTCGAGGCCCCAGCCCTTCTTCTCGCCCATGGTCTTGATCAGGTCGAGGCCCTGGGCGTAGCTGATGATCTTGGAGGCGTAGAGGGCGTCGTGCACCTTCTTGACGAGGTCGGACTTGTCGACGCTGAGGCCGGCGCTGACGCTGCCGGAGCTCTTGCCGAAGCTGATCGAGAAGGTCAGGCTCTTGGCGGCGAGGTCGGGGACCGGGCCGGCGAGTTCCTTGCTGGCGGCGACGCGCTGCTTCTTCTGGCTCGACAGGATGCGCGCCTCGACGGCGGCGTTGATGGTGCTGATGACGACGGCGTTTTCGACGGCGTTCTGCAGGGTCCACTGGCCGGTGCCCTTCTGGCCGGCCTTGTCCATGATCAGTTCGACGACCGGGTGGCCGGTTTCAGCGTCCTTCTGTTCAAGGGCCTTGCCGGTGATCTGGATGAGGTAGCTGAGCAGGTCGCCCTCGTTCCACTCGTTGAAGATGGCGGCCATCTCGTCGGTGCTGAAGCCGGCATTCTTGAAGATGTTGTAGGCTTCGCAGATAAGCTGCATGTCGCCGTACTCGATGCCGTTGTGGATCATCTTCACGTAGTGGCCGGCGCCGCCGGGGCCGATGTGGATGACGCAGGGTTCGCCGTCGACCTTGGCGGCGATGCTTTCGAAGATCGGCTTCATCACCTCCCAGGTGCTGGCCGGGCCGCCGGGCATGATCGAGGGGCCCTTGCGCGCGCCTTCCTCACCGCCGGAGACGCCGGCGCCGATGAAGCGCAGGCCCTTCTCGGCGAGGTAGACATCGCGGCGCTCGGTGGTCTTGTAGAAGCTGTTGCCTCCGTCGATGATGATATCGTCCTTGTCGAGCAGGGGGATGAGCTGCTCGATGACCGCGTCAACCGCGTCGCGGTCGCTGTCGGCCACGGCGGTCGACTTGACCATGATGTGGATCTTGCGCGGCGTGGCGAGGCTCTGGACGAACTCCTCGAGGCTGTGGCAGCCGACCAGCTTTTTGCCGGGGTGCTTGGCGACGAATTCGTCGGTGACGCTGGTGGTGCGGTTGTAAACGGAAACCTGGAAGCCGCGGCTTTCCACGTTGAGGACGAGGTTCTGGCCCATGACGGCGAGGCCGATCAGTCCGAAGTCACTTTTTTGGCTCATGTGCAATTGGCAGGGGGTGGTTAGGCCGCCGGAGCGGGGGAGGCAGTCATACCCGCCCAGCCGGGCTTGGCAAAGGGGATTTTGTTCATGGCGACCATGAACGGCCTGACAGCAAGGGCCGGGCTTGACCGTTGAGGGAATGTCCCCTTACTCCCCGCCCATGAACCGCCGCGCCTTTCTGTCGCAAACCGCCCTTGCCACCGCCGCCCTGGCCATCCCGCGCCTGTCGGCGGCCGCGCCGAAGCTGAAGCTCGGTCTCGACCATTTTGCCGTGCGCGCCACCGGCTGGAAGGCGGGGCAGTTCATCGATTACGCGGCCTCGCTCAAGCTCGACACCTGCTTCCTCTCCGAGTTGCATGTGTTTGAAAGCTTTGAGGATGCCTACCTGAAGGGCCTGCGTGCGCAGGCGGAACGCGCCGGCCTGCAGCTCTACGTCGGCACCGGCAGCGTCTGCCCGACCTCCAACACCTGGAAGGACACCTATGGCACGCCCGAGGAGCATCTGGCGCTGACGATCCGGCTGGCGAAGGCGCTCGGCTCGCCGGTGGCGCGCTGCTACCTGGGCAACTCCAAGGACCGCGTCGGTGACGGCGGCATCCAGCGTCACATTGAGCAGACCGTCAAGGTCATCCGCGCCAACCGCTCGCGCGCCGAGGCCGAGGGCATCAAAATCGCCATCGAGAACCACTCCGGCGACATGCAGTCGCACGAGCTGAAGGCCCTCATCGAGGCGGCTGGCAAGGAGTATGTCGGTGCCAACATCGACCCCGGCAACGCCGTCTGGGCGCTGGAGGAGCCGCTGGCGCACCTGGAGGTGCTCGGGCCGCTCACCGTCTGCTCGAGTGTGCGCGACAGCATGGTCTGGGAGGACGAAAACGGCGCCGTCGTGCAGTGGACGGCGGTCGGCGAGGGCCAGGTCGACTTCAAGGCCTATGCCCGCCGTTTTGCCGAGCTGGCGCCCGGCGTGCCGCTGCAGGTCGAGACCATCTCCGGGTTTGCCCGGCCCTTCACCTGGAAAAAGGACGAATTCTGGTCGCCCTACCCGAACCACCGCGACAGCGCCGCCTTTGCCGCCTGGGTCGAGATGTCGAAGCGCGGCAAGGCCATCCCCAGCTTCAAGGCGCCGGAGGGCCCGGGCAAGAAGGACGCCGAGATCGCCTACCAAAAGGCCGAGTTCGAGCGCAGCATCGCCTGGCTGCGGGCCCATGCAGTCTGATGGGGATGGCGAGAGCCCATCCCGGTCCCGGCTTTTGAAGCGCCTTCCGAAGCCCGGGTTGGCGGGCTGCAGCGCGCCCCGACGCTTTTTTGCCGCGGCGCGTTGCACCCGCCGCAGGCTGTGCTAGGCTGGGATTCCCCCTGCGCCGGCCCCGCCGGCGGGCGCCGGGCACAACCCCCGCACACCGCATCACATCATGGGCAAGACGCTTTTCGAAAAAGTCTGGGAATCGCATGCCGTCGGCAAACTCGCCAACGGCCAGACTCAGCTCCTCATCGACACCCACCTGGTCCATGAGGTGACCAGCCCGCAGGCCTTCGGCATGCTGCGCGACCTCGGTCTCAAGGTGGCCTACCCGCACCGCACCTTCGCGACGGTTGATCACATCGTGCCGACCGACAACCAGCAGTCGCCCTTCGCCGATCCGCTCGCCGAGGGCATGATCCAGGAGCTCAACAAGAACGCCCGCGAGTTCGGCATCACCTACTTCAGCCTGTCCAGCGGCAAGCAGGGCATCGTTCACGTCGTCGGTCCCGAGCAGGGCATCACCCAGCCCGGCACGACGATCGCCTGCGGCGACAGCCACACGGCCACCCACGGCGCCTTTGGTGCGATCGCCTTCGGCATCGGCACCACCCAGGTGCGCGACATCCTGGCCACCCAGACCATGGCGCTGGGCAAGATGAAGGTGCGCCGCATCAACGTCGACGGCCACCTGCGCCCCGGCGTTTATGCCAAGGACGTCATCCTGCACATCATCCGCCTGCTCGGCGCCAATGGCGGCATCGGCTACGCCTATGAATACGGCGGCAGCGTCTTCGACGGCTTCACGATGGAGGAGCGCATGACGGTCTGCAACATGAGCATCGAGGGCGGCGCCCGCTGTGGTTACGTCAATCCCGATGACAAGACCTTCGAGTACCTCAAGGGCCGCCCCTACTCGCCCAGCGGCGAGGCCTGGGACGCCGCGGTGGCCAAGTGGCGCGCGGTTGCCTCGGATGCCGGCGCCGTCTATGACGACATCGTCAACATCCGCGCCGAGGACATCGCGCCGACGGTGACCTGGGGCGTCAGCCCGGACCAGGCGATCGCCGTCACCGAGACCGTGCCGACCCCGGAGAGCGCCGCCACCGAACCCGCGCGCGTGTCGATCCAGGAAGCGCTCGACTACATGAAGCTGCCGGCCGGTGCCCCGATCAAGGGCACCAAGATCGACGTCGCCTTCATCGGCTCGTGCACGAACGGCCGTCTGAGCGATTTCCGCGAGGTCGCCAAGTTCATCAAGGGCCGCAAGGTCGCCGCCGGTGTGAAAGCCATCGCCGTGCCCGGTTCGCAGATCGTCGATGCTCTGGCCCGCCAGGAAGGCTTGGACAAGGTCTTCAGCGAGGCCGGCTTTGAGTGGCGCGGTGCCGGCTGCTCGATGTGCCTGGCGATGAATCCCGACAAGCTCGTCGGCGACCAGCTCTGCGCCTCGTCCTCGAACCGCAACTTCAAGGGTCGCCAGGGCAGCCCGACCGGCCGCACGGTGCTGATGTCGCCGGTCATGGTCGCCGCCGCCGCGCTCACCGGCTCGATTGCCGACGCCCGCGAAGTGTTTGCCATCGCCGGCTGAGTTCAGTCGCCAGCGACATCCAGGGCCGCCCGTGCCGTGCGCAGGGCGGCATCGGGCACGCTGATGGGAAGCAGGCGCTCGCGCATCGCCGCGGCCAGACGGCCGCCGTCGGCCAGGATTTGACGCACCGCGGCGGCGGTTTCCGCCGGCCGGTGGCTGCGCAGGGCGCCATCGCGCGAGAGCAGCATCTCGGCATTGCCCTCCTCCTGGCCGGGTACGACGTAGTCGATCACCGCCGGGATGCGTGCCGCGAGCACTTCGTGCAGGATGGCACCGCCAGCCTTGCAGATGACGACGTCGTGGCTGCGCAGCAGCTCGGGCATGCGGTCGGTCCAGCCGAGCACCTCCAGCGGGGCGTCCGGCCAGGCATCGGTGAAGGCACGCAGGACGTGGTAGAGCCGCGCGCGGTGTTTGCCGACCGGCAGGGTCAGGCGCACGCCGTCGCGCAGCAGCGGCGTCAGTGCGCGCAGGGTGGCGGCGACGTGGCGGGCGGGGGTGGAGGGCAGGTAGAGAATGCGGCCCGGTCCGGGAGGCGGCGCAGGCGGCGGAGGTTCGGCAAAACGCAGGCTGACCGGAAAGCCGGTGACGCGGATCTTTGCCTCCGGCACGCCATGGCGGGCGACCACGGCGCGGGTTTCCTCGTCGGCCACGCAGAAGAGATCGCTGGGTTTGCGCGTCCAGACACGGTGGATGCTGATGGAGTCGGTGATGACGGTGACCAGGGGCGGCAGGGCCTGGCCCTGGCGGCGCAGCATCTCCAGCAGGTCGGCGTGCAGGGGATAGGTGCTGACGATGAGGCGCGGCCGGCCGGCGGCGAGCCGGTCCTGCAGGCCGCGGACGAGCGGCACCAGCCAGGGGCTGCGCTCGGGGTCGAGTTCCGAGTGCTCCAGCAGGCGGTAGACCAGGCGCCAGGCGGCGGGGGCATGCGTGATGACCTGCTGGTAGAGGGCCTTCAGCACGCCGGAGAGGCGCGGCAGCACCTCGCTGACGAGGTCGCAGATCCGCACCTCCTCACCTGGACAGAGGTGACGAAAGGCTTCCGCGGTGGCGGCGGCAGCGCTGTTGTGGCCGTCGCCAAATCCGGCTGTCAAAACGAGGATCACAGTCGGTCACCGCTTCGCCGGTTTCACCAAAAGACAAACAAAAAAATCCGTCACGCCGATTGGCAAAGCGCGGCAGCCGGCGCATAGTCGGCGCATGAAGCCAGCTTGGGCCGCCTTCACCCTCCCCGTCGCCCTGGCCGCCGTTGTCATCGGCGCGGCCTGCACGACCCCCGGCGGCGGGCGCAGCGCCCGTGTCGCCCAATGGGAGGCGCGCTACCAGGATGCCCGCCTCGGCCAGGTCACCCCGGCGCAGTTGCTGCGTGAGGTGGGGCTGCAGGTCGACCTCATCCCGCCCGGTCGTTATGGTCGCGGTCGCTTCCGGCCGATGCGGCCGACCTACATCACCATTCACAGCACCCAGAATTACACGGGCAACGCCTACAACCACGCCCTGGCGCTCAAGCGCGGCGCCCTGCGTGCGACGCGCCGGCCCGGCGGCAACCGCATCGGTTTCCTCACCTGGCATTTCACCGTTCAGGACAACGTCGCCATCCAGCACCTGCCCTGTCGTGAGCAGGGCGAGCACGCCGACTTCGACGGTCCGGGCAACAACAAGAGCATCGGCATCGAGATGTGCGAGCACCGCGGCAATGATTTGGCGCTGACGATCGACAAGACCGCCCGTCTGACCGCCTACCTGATGCGCGCCTACGGCGTCCCGCTTAGCCACGTGGTGCCGCACTACCACTGGCCGCGCATCAGCCCGGCGATCAAGGATCCGCACAAGAACTGCCCGCACTTCCTGCTCGACAACGGCCGGCCCGGGCCGACCTGGCAGTGGTTCCTGCGCCGTGTCCACTTCCACCACAGCCGCCTGCTGCCGGAGGCGGCGCGCCCGCTCGGCTGACGCCATGATCCCGCGCCTGCTCACCCTCACCGGCGTGCTGTGGCTGGCGGCCATTGCGGCGGCTGACGAGCCCGTCGCCATCCTCGCCGACCGCCGCATCAACGAGGCCAGCGGCCTGGTGCGCAGCCTGCGCCATCCGGAGGTGTTCTGGACCCACAACGATTCCGGTGGCGAGCCCTGCCTGTTCGCCATCGACCGCCAGGGGCGCACGCGCGCCAAGGTGCGCCTGCCGGGGGCGGCGAATTTTGACTGGGAGGACCTCGCCGCCTGGAAGGATGCCGAGGGCCGCGCCTGGCTGCTGGTCGGCGACATTGGCGACAACTTCCGCCTGCGTCCGTCGATCCAGGTGTACCAGATTCCCGAGCCCGACCTGCCGGCCGATCCCGGCCACGAGGTGGAGAGCGCGCGGCCGCGGCTTTGGCGTGCCGCCTATCCGGATGGCCGGCACGATGCGGAAAGCCTGGCCATCGATCCGCGCGAGGGGCGCCTGCATGTGGTCACCAAGCGCGAGGATGGTCGCAGCGCGGTCTATGCCTTTCCGGTCGCGCTGGAGGAGGGCCGGGCTCTGACGCTGGAAAAGATCGCCGAGCTGCGTTTCCCCCTGCTGGAGCACACCGGCAAGCGTCCGCGCGATGCCGCCATGGCCACCGCCGCCTGTTTTGCCCCCGATGGCCGGCGCTTTCTGGTCGCCACCTACACGCACTTCTACGAGTGGCGGATCAGCGAGGGCGAGCCCTTGGTGGCCGTCTTGCAACGCGCCCCGGAATCATTCCGTCCGCCGCTGCTGCGCCAGATGGAGGGGGCCTGTTATGACGACGACGGTCGCAGCCTGTGGTTCATCAGTGAGCAGTTGCCGACCCCGCTGTGGCGGTTGAAGCGTCCGTGACGCCGGCCTCGGATGAAGGTCTTCAACAGGCTGTCAAGGCGATGGGCGAACTTCGATGAGTGTTTCGCCTGCTTGAATCATGGCTTCAATGTCCGGGATCAACGGTTCCAACCACTCCAGTAAGGCCCGACGGCTGGTATTCCCCATTCGCAACCACACGATGACTGGCGTGGGTCTTCCTTTCCGGGCACGCTGGGCAAAATCCTCGTCCTTTGTGACGAGGATGGCTTGATGTGCCAGGGCGTACTGCCAAATGGCCGAATCGTCCGCATCTCGGAGACCCACTTCCGCCACATGTTCCGCAAGATAACCGCGAGCGAATAGCAGTCGCGCCAGAGCAGGCGGCAACTGGGCATCAACGATGAAGCGCATGGTTCATCGAGCGACGAGGATCGGATGATCGGCTTCAGCAGCCGCGTATTCCAGACAAGCCCTGATATCCTCCGCTTCAAGGTACGGGTAGTCTTCCAGGATCTCAGCTTCCGCCACCCCAGCAGCCAGCAGGTCGAGCACATCCTTGACTCGGATGCGCATGCCGCGAATGCACGGACGGCCTCCGCATTGGTTCGGATTGAACGTGATCCTGTCCATGGCAAACCTTCGCAAACTCAATTTCGCCGCTCTGCGGCCTCGGATGGCTACCCCTCAAGGACTCGAACCTTGAACAACAGAGTCAGAATCTGTTATGTTACCATTACACCAAGGGGTAGTGCGGTGGGAGAAGCAGTTTGGTCGGGTTTTCGCGGAATGCAAGTGCTGTCTGTGCGGCTTTGTGGTTCAGGCGCGGCGACGGCGGGCCATTCTCAGGCCGAGGGCAGCGAGAGACGCCAGCAGCAGGCCGGCGGCGATCCAGGGGCAGCGCCGGCTCGCGGCGGTGGGTTCCTGGAAATAAGCTTCGGCGGCGAAGCCGGTGACATGGCGGTAGCGGCGGGCGTTGACCGTGAAGGGCACGTGCAGCCGGAGGTCGTCCTGGGCGTACTCCGCCTCGACGCTGGCCAGCGGCCCGAGCGTCTCAAAGAGGTCGAAGTCGAGGGTGAAGCTGGCGATGGCCGTCGCCCGGTCGCTGCGGAAGTGCAGGTCGATGCGCCGGCCCGGATCGTCCGCCGGCGCCTGGCCGCCCTTTGGCCAGAGCGGGTCGATGCGGGTGACGGTGCCGAGCTCGGTCGGGGTGTCGTCGATCTCCAGTTGCACCTGGCGTTGCAGGGCCTGGGTCAGGGCCGGGCGCGCCGCTTCCAGTTCGGCCGGGGTGATGCGGCCGTCGCGGTCGGCATCGACCGGTGTCAGCCGGCTCAGGCAGGGCAGGTTGAGGGTGAAGCGCAGGTCGAGCGCTCGGCGCCCGATGTCGATGCGCAGCTGCACGACGTCGTCGGGATGGGCCTGCAGCAGGCTGCTGGTCGCCCCGATGGCGGCGAGCATCCAGAGGGGCCGGGCCATGGCGCAGGGTCGCTGAGGCGCGGCGGCCTGCAAGCCTCAGCCGAGCACCTTGCGGCGGACGATCTCGGTGACCATCTTTGGGTTGGCCTTGCCCTGGCTGGCCTTCATGGCCTGGCCGGTGAACCAGTTCATCGCCTTGTCGTTGCCGCCCTTGACCTCGGCGACCTTGTCCGGATGGGCGGCGAGGATCTGGTCGACGATGGCCTCGAGGGCGCCGCTATCGCTGACCTGTTCAAAGCCCTTGGCCTGGATGACCGCAGCCGGTTCAGCGCCGCTGGCGATCATTTCGGCAAACACTTCCTTGGCCTGGCTGTTGGAGATCTTGCCGGCCTCGACGGCGGCGGCGAGCGCCGCCAGCTGGGCGGGGCGCACCTGGCAGGCGGCGAGACCGCCCTCGGTGTCTTTGAGGGCGCCGAGCAGGTCGTTGATGACCCAGTTGGCGATTTTCTTCGCCGGCACGGACGGGTCGGCGGCGACGGCGGCCTCGTACCAGGCGGCGAGTTCCTTGTCGCTGGCGAGCACACCGGCGTCGTAGGCGCTGCAGCCGTACGCGCTCTCGAAGCGGGCGCGTTTTTCATGCGGCAGCTCGGGCACCTGCGGACGCACGCGGGCGAGGATATCCGGCGTGCGCAGCGGCAGCAGGTCGGGATCGGGGAAGTAGCGGTAGTCGTGCGCGTCTTCCTTGGTGCGCATGA
>CANNUR010000106.1 GCA_947523045.1 uncultured Prosthecobacter sp. | reverse complement strand
CCTGAGGCCTTCTACAACGTCGGCGTGTATTACGAAACCGGCACGGTGGTCGACAAGGATCCGGCCAAGGCTTACACCTTCTTCCTGCGTGCCGCCAACAACGGCCTGGCTCCCGCCCAGTTCCGCCTTGCCGGCCTCTACCAGAGCGGCAACGGCGTTGCCCAGGACGTGGTCGCTGCGAAGGCCTGGTATCAGATGTCCGCCGACCGCGGCAACGCCGCCGCGCAGCTTGCGCTCGGCCAGATGTATGAAACCGGCATCGGTGGTGGTGGTCCGCAGCCGGAAGCGGCCGCCCAGCAGTACAGCAACGCCGCCGCCCAGGGCGTGCCGCTCGCCATGCTGCGCCTCGCCAGCCTCGCCGAGCGCGGTCTCAACACCGCCAAGAACCAGCCCGACCTCTCGCGCGCCCTCGCCTGGGCCGACATGGCGGTCGACGCCTCCAACAAGGCCGAGCTCGCCGTCAAGTATCGCGACGAACTGAAGGCGAAGATGAAGGCCGACCAGATCGCCGAGGCCAAGAAGATCTATGACACGATGAAAAAGTCGGCCAGCGACGGTGCCGCCGCCCCGGCTCCCGCCCGCTGAAAAAGTTTGTCAAAAATCGCTTGTCAATTCAGGCGACGAAGCTAATACTCCGGCTCCCCAAAACAGGGGAGCCGGTTTTCTTTTCCGGGGCATTAGCTCAGTTGGTAGAGCGTCTCAATGGCATTGAGAAGGTCAGCGGTTCGAATCCGCTATGCTCCACCAAACCGCGCGCCTGCGAACAGGCCCGTTGACAAGGAAACCAACTACGGCTTTGCATTTGCCCCCGCCCGCGGCGATGACTTGACCGCCACCCCAACCCGCAACGCAAGCCCGTGAGTTCCTCGCATTCCCCTGAGCCCAAGAAGAAGAAGTCCCTGCTGGGCCACCTGAAGGCAGGCCTAAAAAAAGTCATCGGCCTCGGCGGTGCCAAGAAAAAGGACAAGACACCGGCAAAGGAAAAACCCGCGGAGGAAGTGCATCACACCGCCAAGATGCACCCGCATCCGCGCCCGCCCCAGTCCGGCGGTGAACGCCGTCCGCGAGGTCCGAAACCCGTCGCCGACGAAGCGCGCGGCGAACGCCCGGCCCGGCCGCCGCGCCGCGAGGGCGACAGGCCTGAACGGGGTGGCCGCGGTGAGCGCGGTGGTCGGGGTCGCAGCCGTGAACGCGGCGCCAGCGACGAACCCAAGTCGCCGATCAAAAATTACGAGGCCCTGCCGCCGCCACCACCGCCGCCGGTGCCCGAAGGTCCCTACCCTGAAGCCTTTGAAGTTCTGGGCCTTGCACCGGCCGTGCTGGCCGGCATTCGCGAAACGGGCTACACGAAACCGACGAACATTCAGGAGCGCGCCATCCCAGTGGTTCTTGAAGGGCGCGACGTTGTGGGTGCCTCGCAAACCGGCACGGGCAAAACAGCCGCCTTCGCCCTACCCACCCTGAGCCGTCTCGGTGCCCCCGGCGGTTTCCGCTGCCTGGTGCTGGAACCCACCCGCGAACTCGCCGCCCAGGTGGTGGAGCAATTTGAAAAGTACGGCAAGCACACCGGCCTGCGCACCTTGCTCGTGCACGGCGGCGTCGGCTACGACAAGCAGCGCCGCGGCCTGCAGGAGGGCGTCGACGTCGTCGTCGCCACGCCAGGCCGACTGCTCGACTTCATGCAGGATGGCACGGCCAAGCTCGACGGCATTGAGGTGCTGATTCTCGATGAAGTCGACCGCATGCTCGACATGGGTTTCCTGCCGGATGTGCGTCGCATCGTCGAGCGCACGCCTAAGGGTCGGCAGACCCTGTTCTTCTCGGCCACCATGCCGCCGCAGATCAAGACGCTGGCCGACTTCGCGCTCCAGGACCCGGTCAGCATCGAGATCGGCATCCGCTTCTCGCCCGCCGAGACCGTCAGCCATTTCATGTACCCGGTGGCGAGCGACCAGCGCGAGGAACTGCTGCTGGCCATCCTCAAGAAGACCCACTTCGACAGCGTCATGATCTTCACACGCACGAAGATGCAGGCCGACCAGCTCTATGGTGCGCTCAAGCAGTCGGGCGAGTACAAGGTCGCCGTCATGCACTCCGACATCCGCCAGAGCGAGCGCGAGAAGGCCCTCAAAGGCTTCCGCGACGGCGAGTTCGAGGTCATCGTCGCCACCGACCTGGCCGCGCGCGGCCTCGACATCAGCGGCGTCACCCACGTCATCAACTACATGGTGCCGGAGAATTCCGAGGACTACGTGCACCGCATCGGCCGCACCGGCCGCGCCCAGAAGGAGGGCGACGCCTTCACCCTGTTCAGCGCCGAGGAACTGCCCTACGTCGCCTCCATCGAGCGGCTGATCAGCCAGAAGATCGAGCGCCGCAAGCTCGAGGGCTTCAGCTACAAGTACACCACCGTGCTCGACGAGGAGGACAAGGCGCGCGCCATCCTCCATGGCCGCAAGAAGAAGCGCCGTTGACGCCGGCTCGCCCCGCGGCTTCCTTGCCGTCATGAACCGCCCGCGCGCCCTGATCCTGCTGCTGGCCCTCGTCGCCGCCACCCCCGGCGCCGCCGAACTCGCTCTCGACAAGCCCGTCGTCGAGGTGAATCCCCGGCCCGAGGACGAAACCGTCGAGGTGACGTTCAACTTCACCAACAAGGGCACCAAGCCGGTGCGCGTGCTCGGTCTGGAAAGCGCCTGCTCCTGCCTGAGCGCCGACCTCGACAAGGCGGTGTACCAGCCCGGCGAAAAGGGTGCCGGCCACGCCGTGTTCAAGGTGTCCACCTTCGTCGGCGTGCACGAAAAAACCCTGCACGTGCAGACCGACGATCCGGATCAGGCGGAGTGGGTGGTGCCCTTCCGCCTCACCGTGCCGGAAATCCTGCGCATCGAACCCAAGACCCTGCAGTGGTGGGTCGGCGGCGAGGCCCAGGCGCAGACCACGCGGGTGACGGTCACCGGCGACGACCCCATCCGCATCACCGGTATCACCTCGACGCGCGAAAACGTCGAGTTCAGCTGGAGGGAAATCCAGCCCGGCCGCGAGTACGAGGTGAGCGTGCGACCGAAGTCGACCGAGGAAGTCATGCTGGGCGCCCTGCGCATCGAGACCGACAGCCGCATCCCGAAATACCGCCGGCAGATGGCCTTTTTCTCCGTGTACCGCAAACCCGAGGGACAACCCTGAACCATGCTGCGCGCCCTTTTCCAAGCCTGGGTCCTCGGCGGCTGCACCCTGCTCGCCACCGCCGCAACCCACCTGCTGCATCCGCGCGCCCCGGCGCTGTTCCTGCAGCAGGAGGCCCCGCGTGCCGACGAGGTCACGGTGGCACGCGTCACCGGCGAATGGCAGAACCGGGTGATCTGGCTCGATGCCCGCCCGGAAGAACAGTTCCGCCAGGAGCACATCCCGGGGGCGCACGCGCTCAACGAACAGCAGTTTGAATCCCAGCTGGTCGAACTCTTCGAGCTGCTGCAGACCGCCGAGCAGCCGGTGGTCATCTACTGCAGCGGTGAACGCTGCGAGGCGGCGCGGCGCGTGCGCGAGCGGCTGCTGCAAATCGTACCCTTGGAGCGCTGCTACATCCTCAAGGGCGGCTGGCCCGCCTGGAAGGCCGCCCAGCCATGAAGCTGCTGCCGCACCACCGTGCCCATGACGTCCGCGCCCTTGCCGCCGGCTGGAGCGCTGTCGCCCGTGCGGCCGGCCTGCGACGGCACGTCCTGGCGCGGATCGACGGTCTGGACGTGGTCTGGTATGAGGGCCGGACGGGCACCGGCCCGGCCTTTTACATCTCCGCCGGTGTGCATGGCGATGAACCCGCCGCCGCCTGGGGCCTGCTGGCCTGGGCACAGGCCCACACGACCTGGCTGCGCACGCATCCGGTCGTGCTCTTCCCCTGCCTGAATCCACACGGCCTGGCGCTCAACACCCGCGCCGATGGACGCGGGCTCGACCTCAACCGGCGCTTTCACCTCGTGGACGACGCCCTCTGCGGCCCCTGGCAGCAGGTCGCCGCCTCCCGCCCGTGGTGGCTCGGCCTCTGTCTGCATGAGGATTACGACGGCCAGGGTGCCTATGTCTATGAACTCGGCGCGCACCGCAGCAGCCACGCGGCAGAACTGCTTGCCGCGGCGACCGAAGAAGTCGGCATCGACCCGCGCCGGCGCATCGATCATTCGATTGCCCGCGAGGGAGTCATCCGCCGGCGACGCCTGCCGACCCATCTGCCGGGTCTGCCGGAGGCGGTGGTCCTGCACCAGCTTGGCTGCCCGCTGACCCTGACCTTCGAGACCCCCTCGGAGTTCGACCTCGACGCGCGCGTGCGCGCCCATGCGGCCTTTGTGGCCGCTGCCGTGGCCGCGTTCAGCGCCTGAGCACAAACTCCTTGGCGTTGAGCAGCGACCAGGCAATGTCCTCCAGGGCGACGCGGCGGTCCTTGGCCGAGGCGAGCAGGGCGGTCATGACCCGCGCCTCATCGACCGTGGGCGCGCGTGTCAGCAGACTCCAGTAGAGTTCCTCCACCACCGGCTCCACGTCCTCGCGGCTGGCAAGCCGCGCGGCGAGGCCGGTCTTGGCGCCGAGGGCGCTGGCCACCACCGGGCCGCTGATGAACTGGAAGATCTGACCGAGGCTGGTGTCGCCGGCGCGCTCGCATTCACAGCTGAGCTCGCGCTTGGGCCGGCCAAACTGGACCAGAAAGGCCTCGGCCGACATCGGATCAGGACTGCCGCGACCGCTGCGCGGACCGGCCAACTGGGCGGCACGCAGGCCGGCTTTCGCGTCCTTCAGCGCCGGCGCCGCGCCGAGTGCCAGATGGATCGAATCGAAGAGCTGCTCGGCCGACAGCCGGCGCGGCAGGTTGTGGGAATAATTCATTTCATCGCCGGCATTGCTGGCATTCGTCGCGCTGTCGAGCTGGTAGGTGCGACTGAGCATCACCCGACGGATGAGGTGCCGCAGATCAAAGCCGCTGGCGATCAATTCGCCGGTGAGTTCGTCAAGCAGGCGCGGGTGGCTGGCCGGGTTGGTCAGGCGCAGGTCGTCGACCGGATCGACCAATCCTCGTCCCATGAGATGATACCAGATGCGGTTGGCCTGGGCCTTGGCGAAGAGCGGATTGGTCGGACCGGTCAACCAAGCGGCGGCGGCCTGCAGGCGGTCGCTGCCGTCCTTCAGTTCCGGCAGGTCGTCGCCGAGAAAACGCGGCTTGGCGGCCTCGCCGGTGCGCGGGTTTTGGACACCGAGCTTGGGATTGAGGAAGACGACCTGCTCGCCGACGAACTCATGCTTGTCGCTGCGGTCGCGGCGCTTGTTGTCGAGGATCTTGTAGTCGACCTCGCCGAAGACCGCCGACCAGTTGTAGTAATCGTCCTGGGTCCAGCGGTCGAAGGGATGGTTGTGGCATTCCGCGCACTGCAGGCGGGTGCCGAGGAAGACCTGGGCGGCGGCGACCGCGCGGGCGGAGGCCGTGCGGTTGGCGCGATAGAAGTTGGCGGCCGGCTCGGCGTAGGTGCTGCCGCGGGCGGCGATCAGGTCGCGCACGAAGGCGTCCAGCGGCCGGTTGCGGGCGATGGCGTCGCGGATCCAGCCGTGGAAGGCGGTCATGCCCTTTTCATCGAGGGTGCGACTTTCCACCTTGAGCACGTCGGCCCACTTCAGCGCCCAGAAATCGGCAAACTGCGGCGAGGCAAGCAGGCGATCGACCAAGCGCGCGCGCTTGTCGGGAGCGCGGTCGGCGACAAAGGCGCGGGCCTCATCAGCAGATGGGATCAGGCCGGTGAGATCGAGCCAGGCGCGGCGCAGGAAGACCTCGTCCGGAGCGAGATCGCTCGGGTTGATGCGCAGGGCCTGCAGCTTGTCGAAGATGTGGCGGTCGATGAAGTTGTGCGGCTGCGGCCGACTCCAGGCGAAGCCGGGCCGGTCCTGGAGAAAGGTCAGGCGCACCGGCACGGACTGGTCGAGGTAGCGCACCAGCACGGTCGGCTCGCCAAACTGCAGACGCCGCACCCGGCCACCGGCACTGACATCGACGAGGCCGTTCTGCAGCGGCTCATAGACCGCGCGAGCCGTGACATCACGGACGCTGCCATCGGCGAAGTGCGCGCGGGCGCGCAACTGCACCCCATCTTCACTCTCCTCAATGAGGGCCTCGGTGGGTGTGACTTCCAGCCGGCGGAGCCGGGCGTCGTTTTCCTCGGCCGTTGGCAGACCGGCGGCAATCCAGTCACGCAGCACCTGGTATTCCCAGCCCTGCGGGTCGAGGCGTTTGCCGCCCTCGTGGGCGAGCTGGTTGGTGCCCTTCAGCAGAATCAGACTCTGTTCGGGGCGGAAGGCATTGACCCTGCGACCGGCAATATCGCGGCTGAGGGCGGCATGGTCGGCCCGCATGTCCTCGCCGCGCAGCGACAGCTTGAAGCCGCCCTTGCCGGTGGCATTGCCATGGCAGGTGCCAAGATTGCAGCCGGCCTTTGACAGCGCCGCCATGACGTCGTTGCGGAAGGAGGGGACCTCGGCGGCACGCGCCAGGCCTGCGCCGGCAAGCAGGGCGGGGATGGCGAGTCGGAAAAGGCGGGGCATGATCACAGATCCCTACGCATCATCGCGCCGGCCTGTTGCGAGCAAAGGCGCGGCTCAGCTTTCACCACCCTCGAGCCAATTGAGCGCCTTCTGCAGGCTGGCCTGGGTCAGGTAGTGGTTCAGCCGCGGCGGCAATTGCGGCCGCAGGCGCGCGTGCTCGGCAGTGATCGCCTCCGACACTTCCTGCAGCTGCCGCAACTGCCCGGCTGGATCGCGCTCGCGCAGGTCGCGGTCGGCGATGATCTCTAGGCGGCGACGCAGCAGCTGGCGCAGGGGTTCGTAGGCGGGGTCCACGCTGGAAGAAGCGCCGCCGGCGCACGCTGTCAATCGTCGAGGCCGCGGGCATCGCCGAACACCTCGTCGCCGTCGAAGTCGAAGAGAATGCGCATCGGCCGGCAGCAAATCTCGCAGTCGTAATCGACATCGCAGGGCGTCTCCACCGGCGCGGGGGCGGGAACTTCAAACTCCTGAAAGCAGGACGGGCAGATGACGGCAACGGTGTCCACGAGGATAAAACGCCGCCCGACACCCGGTTGCCGCGACAAACGTCGCAAAGCCTGCTTGTCGGCGACCGCCTTCCGTGCCAGCATCCGGCATGAGTCCCGCCTTCTACCACATCGCCCACCTCGTCGGCCTGATCTTTGTCTTCACCGGCTTCGGCGCCCTGCTCTCGGCCGAAACGGCGCGCAGTGCGATGAAATGGCATGGCATCGGCCTGGTCATCAGCCTGGTCTCCGGCTTCGGCCTGGTCGCCAAACTCGGCCTGTCCTACGCGTCGCCCTGGCTGATCGTCAAAATGGCGCTCTGGCTGGTGCTTGGCTTCCTGCCCGTGCTGGCCCGCCGCAAGGTGCTGCCGGCCAAGGCGGTGCTCCTGCTGGCGATCCTCACCGGCGCGATCCTGGCCTGGCTCGGCTACCTGAAGCCGGCCCTCTAAGCCGCGACCGCCCCGCGGTACAATTCCCGGTAGCAGGCTTCCATCGCCTCCATCGAGTAGCGCTCGAGCACGGCCTGTCGCGCCGCCGCACCGCGCCGACGCAGCTCGTCAACATCCCTCAACGCCGCCTGCAATTCAGACGCCAGACCCGTGGCATCCCGCAGGTCGGCCAGATAACCGCTGCGGTGGCGGTCGATCACTTCCGCGTTGCCGCAGGCCTGGTGGGCGAGCACGGGCACGGCGCAGGCCATCGCCTCCAGCACGGCGTTCGACAGCCCTTCGATCTCCGACGGCGCGGCCAGCAGGTCCATGGCCCGGTAGCAGTTCTCCAGGTCGTTGCGGTGACCGGCCCAGACGATGCGCTCCGCTTGGGGATGCCCGCGCATGACCGCCACCAATTCGTCGCGCTCGGCGCCGCCATCACCCACCACGAGCAGACGCAGGCCCGGCAGCTCGGTGGCGAGCCTTTCCAAGGCCTCAAAGAGCAAGCGATGCCGCTTTAGGGCGACCAACCGGCCAACAATGCCCACGACGAGATCGCCGGCTTGAAAACCCAGGGCGGCCTTGGCGTCGGCGGGATCGGCCGCCGGACGGAAGCGCAGGCTGTCAACGCCGTTGGGCGTGGCGAGGATGCGGCCGACCGGATCGAGGCCGTGGCCGCGCAGGTGATCGCGCAGGCCGGCGGAGACCGCATGAATGCGCCGGCACAGCCGGAACAGCAGGCGCCGCTGCAGCAGCCGCTTGGGCGTCAGGTCCTGGGACTGCAACTGGCCGTGCTCACCGTGGACGATGGGAATCGTGCGGCCCCCGAAGGTGGCGGCGACGGCGTAGATCAGCGTGCCCAGATTGTGGCTGTGCAGCAGGTCGGCACCCGTGGCGAGCAGGTGGGCGCGAAGACGCCGCACCGCCCCGGGCGAAAAGCCGGCGGTCTTGCCGAGCACCACCACCTTGTCGGGATCCGGCATGCGCCCGGCAAAGTCGCCCCGGAAACGCAGGCAGGCGGCATGGATGTCAAAGCCGTGGCCGTGCAGCCGGCGGGCCGTGTTGACCACGCCATTCTCGAGACCGCCCGGCGCGAGCGAATCAAGCACGTGCAGCACACGCAGCGGCCGGTCGGCGGACGCGTTCATGCCGGTGCGGAATCCTTGATGGCAACCATGGCGACCGAGGGAAAGAGCCGGCCGCAGAGGCGCCGGCGGAACCGATGCGGCAGCGGTTGCAGCAGCCATTCCAGGCCATCGACGAGAACGTTGAACAGGCCCGTCTGCGGGCGGCCCATGCGGAAGACCCGGGCCTCGCTGAAGCCGTGCGCGCGCAGCAGGCGACGCATGTCACGATGGGTCCACTCCTGAAAGTGGAAGCAGTCGAGGCGATCGCCAAAATGGCGCGAGATGTCATGCGGACCGCTGTAGCGATGCGGCGTGTCAAAGACATAGCAGCCTCCCGGCTTGAGCAGGCGCCGCACCGATTCGAAGTGCGGGGCAACATCGTCCGGATGCAGGTGCTCAAGGAACTGGTAGCTGAACACGACATCGGCACAGGCGTCCGGCAGATCGACGTGATAGCCGTCGTAGACCACATGGCGGACGTTGGCCGGCGGCGCCGTCGAGAGGTCGCGCTGGTCAGAGATGTCGATGGCGTAAACTTGGGAGGCTGTGGCCGCGGCGGCGTTGGACAGCCAGCCGTCGCCGGGGGCAAATTCGACGAACACCTGACCCGGGCGAAGCGTGCCCTGCAGCAGGCGCATCTGAGCCTGGACACCGCGCCGCCGTGCAGCCTCCGACCC
>CANNUR010000105.1 GCA_947523045.1 uncultured Prosthecobacter sp. | reverse complement strand
TGCGGATCTCCAATCGGGCGGTTTTGGTGCCCTCGCCATCGGGTTGAAACGTCAGCATCAGGGGCGTGGATTCACCCGGTTGCAGGGTGGTCTGGCCCGGATGGCCGACGCTGAAGGAGAGAGCATCGGTTCCCGTGACGGTCGCGATGCCAAGAACCAGGGGCAAATCTCCGTCGTTGCGAAGCCTCAACTCATGCAGGCGACCGAAGCCTTGAAAGGCCTCGCCAAGGTCGATGGCCGCACCAGGCCCACGTGGCGTGCCGACCGGTTGCTCAACCGCCAGTGCCGGTGGGAAAACCCCCTCGACATGGAAGAGCTGGACACCGAGTTCGGGATGGGTGGCGGTGAAGAAGAGTCGCGACCCGGAAACCGTCAGGTTGGCGGGATTGGAGCCAAAGTTGCCCGGGTAGAGATCGGCGACCAACTCCGTGCCTTCCGAAGTGCCGTCGGTACGCCAGAGCTCCGTGCCATGGACGGGATCGGTAGCGCGGAAGTAGGCGTGTATCCCAAGCTTGGTGAACTGCGTCGCGGCAGAACTGGTCACCCCGGGGTAAATCTCCTTGAGCTGAACCGTGCCTTCCGCCGTGCCGTCGCTGCGCCAGATCTCGTCGTTGGTGCCGAGCGAGCTCGCCGAAAAAACCAGGCCGTTCGGCAAGGCGGTCAGTCCGCTGATCCTGGCGGAGGACGCCCCGGGCTCGATGTCCTTGACCAGCACCGTGCCCGCCGTCGTGCCATCGGTTTGCCACAATTCCATGCCGACGGCGCTGTTCCTGGCGACGAAGTAGACTTTGCCGTTCCAGAATGTGAATTGATCGGGGATGGAACTGCCACTGCCCGGGTCAAGATCCGCGACCCTGACGGTACCTTCCGTCGTGCCGTCACTCCGCCACAATTCGTTCCCGGCACTGTCAACGGCGCGGAAGTAGAGCAGGCCTTCGATGGCGGTCAACGCCTCTGGCGACGAGTAGGAGTACCCGGGGGCGATGTCCTTGACCATGTAGGTGCCGGTCGCCGTGCCATCGCTGCGCCACAGCTCGGTGCCCTGGGTGCCGTTGGTGGCGGTGAAGTGGAGCACCCCGTTGAGATCGCAGAAATTCGCCGGGCTTGACGGATACACGCCGGAACTGATGTTCTTCACCAAGACCGTGCCTTCCGTCGTGCCATCGGTTTTCCACAACTCGCTGCCAGTCGTGCCGTTGTTGGCGGTGAAGAAGACCCCGTTGCCAAGCCTGAACAGGTGATTGGTCGAGGAGGAGAACGAGCCGGGATAGATGTCCAGCAGCAGTTTCGTGCCGTTGACCGTGCCGTCGGAGACATGGGGTTCAATGCCATAGGACGATGTGGACGCCGTAAAGACCAAACCTCCCGGCAGGGCCGTCATGTTGGCGGGAGAGGAAGAACCGGTGCCTGAAAGGAGATCCCGCACCATCGTCGTGCCCTCCGCCGTGCCGTCGCTGCGCCAGAGTTCCATGCCAAGGGTGCCGTTGTGGGCGCCGAAGTACAGCGTGCCTGCGATATCGCGAAAGGTGCCGAAGGTTGTGCTGGCCACCGCATTCGGATTGCCGTCCTTCACCATCCACGTGCCGGCCTCAGTGCCGTCGCTGCGCCAGAGCTCAGGGCCGTTGAGACCGTCATCCGCGGAGAACAGGATGCAACTGCCAATGTCGGTCATGGCCGAAGGTTGCGCGCTGCCACTGCCGGGAGAAATGTCCTTCACCAGAACCGTGCCCTCCACCGTGCCATCGGTCCTCCAGAGTTCCCGACCCAGTGCCGTAAAGGCGCTAAACAGGAGTTGCTCACCCAAGGGGATGAACAACTGTGGCGTCGAGCTGCTGGTTCCCTCATAGAGATCCTTCACCAGAACCGTGCCGGCCTCCGTGCCGTCGCTGGTCCACAGCTCCGCGCCCTGAGCCCCATCGCTGCCGGCGAAGAACAGCCGGCCGTTGTGGACATAGGGCGTGGCCGAAAGACCGCTGCCCGTGCTCGGCTGCAGATCCTTGACCATCACCGTGCCCGCCGCGGTGCCGTCGCTGCGCCAGAGTTCGTAGCCCGCGTCCGTTGTCGTGGCGCGGAAGTACAGCATGCCCTTCATGGCCACCAAACCCATGGGGGACGATGAACTGCTGCCGGGATTGATGTCCTTGACCATCACCGTGCCCGCCGCGGTGCCGTCGCTCTTCCACAATTCCGTGCCGTTTGGACCATCGTTGGCCGTGAAATAGAGGGCGCCGCCCAGCGCAAGAAAATTGCCCGGGCTCGAGCTGCTGCTACCCGGGTAGATGTCCTTCACCCGCACGGTGCCCTCCTCCGTCCCGTCCGATTTCCACAATTCAATGCCTTCGCCGCTGATCGAGGCCGAGAAAAACAGCGTGGCATTCACCGGCGTCAGATTCGATGGGTAGGAATCGCCAGAGCCAGGAGCGATGTCCTTGACGAGGAAAGTGCCAGAGTTGGGATCACTCTTCCAAAGTTCCGCACCGTAGTTGGCGTCGGTGGCCCGAAAGAACAGGGCCCCCTGCATTTCCGTCATGCCTACAATGTTCGAGCTTGTGCTGCCGGAATAGATGTCCGCAACCCGGTAGGTGCCCATTGGCGTGCCGTCGCTGCGCCAGAGCTCGGATCCATCCTCGGGGGTGGACGCTGTGAAATAGGCCACGTCGCCCAGGCGCAGCAAACTCCCAGGTGCGCCACGGTCCATGCCTGGGGCAATGTCTTTCAGCCGGAACGTCCCCGCCGGGGTGCCGTCGCTTCGCCAAAGCTCCGTGCCTGCGAGCAAGTCCGAGGCACTGAAAAGCGCGTAACTTCCCATGCTCAGGGTGCCGCTTGGAGAAATTCCAGCCGCCAATCCATTGATGACCGTTGCCATCTGCATGGGTGGGGCCAACGGCACGCCTGTGCCGCTCATCTGCACGACAAGGGGAGTATTTGCCGCATCATCGCTCGGCAGATGGAGCGTCGCCGCTTTCGCCCCGGCCGTCAGCGGCGCGAAGATCCAATCGACATAAACCCGATCGCCGGCGGGGACCTCCGGTGAGCCAAGCAGCACCACGCTGCATTCCGCGGCGGCCGGGCCGGTTAGAGCAAGGGTGCCCAAATTCAGGGTCCGTTTGCCGGTGTTGCGAACAGCGAGACGCAGGGTCTTGCGCGCACCGCTCAGGATGCTGCCAAAATCCAGAGTGTCGCCGTTGGCCAGCACCGTTGCCTCCGGGTGCTCGACGACCAGACGTGGATAACCGATGACCTGCAAGCTCACCGGCCGCAGGAACGGCTGGCCGCCGACAACCACCGTCAGGATGCCTTCATGCATGCCCACCGGCAGGTCGGCCGCCGCTGCGGACAGCGCCACGGTCACCTCGGCCTCGCCACCCGCCGCCACCGTGCCAGCAGCAGCGGAGACCGACAGCCAGGTCTGGTTGACCGATGCCGTCCAGGCCTTGGCGGAAGCACTCTGATTGCGCAGGGTGTAGGTTTTCGAGACCGGTGTGAAAGGACCTCCGGCGTCGCCCGAAGTGACAAAACCACCGATCGGCATGACCTGCAGTTCATCCGGCACACCGCCGCCGGAAAGGATGACTGAATAGGGCTGGGTGCCGTTGGTCAGACTGCCGGCGTGGTTGACGGTGACCGTGTACACGCCGGGCTGCGGGGGCGACTCCACCAGCACCTGCTCAACGTTGTCGACATGGTTGACGCCGCGCTCGGCGGGCGCGGTGAGCTTGGCGACGCTCCAGTCGCCCACATACGGCATGACAAACGGCAGGTGCGTGGCACCGCCTGGCGCGGTGACGGTCAGGTTGAGGTCATTGACCAGGGCCGGGCTGCGCAGGTCATGGGCCGAGCTGCTGGTCGCCGGCGGATCGGTCCAGCACAGGGTGACCCGGATCGGATCGATGCCATTCCACGTGAAGGTGTAGGTCTGGCTTGGCTGCACCGTGCTCAGGGCATTCTCGATGAGCGTCGGGTTGCTGCCGCCCTCGGCCTGTTTTTCGATGAGTTTCGCTGCCGCTTCCGTGTTCATCAAACCCCAGCCGTAAAGATAGTCCGGACCGGGGATGCCAATGTCGTCCGCGGTATGGAGAATGAGGCCCTTGAGCGTGCTGGCACGCATGGACTGCCCCGGGAAACGACGCTGGTACAGGTCGACCAGCAGCATGGCCGATCCCGCGGCATTCGGCGTCGACATGCTGGTGCCGCTGCTGGAGTAGTAACTGCTGTCGCTGGCGACTCCGGCCGAGGTCAGGCTGACGCCATTGGCCACCACGTCGGGCTTGATGCGGCCATCATCGGTCGGACCTGAGGAGGAGAAACTGGCGATCGTGCTCGATGGCAGATGCCGCTGTCCAGCGCTGACCGCGTCGTTCGCGGCGCCGATCGACAGGATGTTTTTGGCGGTTTTGCGACCGTCCATGGTGTCGTAGCCGGCCTTGTACTGGCCGTTGCCGGCGGGATGCTGGGCGGGGTCGTAGGCGCGTGCGGTGCCGCTGTATCCCTGATACCAGGTGACCCCGGCACTTGGCGGACCGCGGCTGCGCATGTTGCCGTTGGAAAAGAAGGCAAGGTAATACGGCAGGTTGTAGGCCATGCCATCGAGAGTCGCGGCGGCCGCATCGTAACGACCGAAGCCGTAGTCCACATCGTTGGTTCGATCACCGTCATCGCTAAAGACCCCCAGCCAGGTCACCCCGTCGTCATACCAGCCGCGGCGGGTGCCGTAGGAGTGGTTGGAAATCTGGATCTTGCCGGCTTCGCCCGCAACCGCCGCCCCGGCCGCCAGCATCTCGCTGACATCGTTCAAGGAATCATAGGCATGGATGGCCGCGGCAGGGGCCATGCCATGGGCGGTGGGATTGACACCGAGACCCGCCAGCGTGCCCGCCACATGGGTGGCGTGATCGGTCGTGGAGATCGAGCTGTCACGGACCGTGACCTTGCCGCCAAACTCCTGGTGGGTCAGCCGCGGCACACCACCCGATTCCCAGAGGCCGAAGGTCAACCCCGCACCATCGACCTGAAACGGCGCCGTCAAGCGCACGCGATTGGCCGCCGTGCTGATGCCCGCGTTGATGTTGTCCGGTTCTTCATAGAGAGGCGTGTCGCCCTCAAACCCACGCAGCACAAAAGGCCGTCCCGTGGCCCCGATGCCCGTGATGGGCAGACCGAGTTGCCTGGCTTTCGCCTGCACTGCGGCCCGTTCCTCCTCCTCCAGCGCCTTCACCCGCGCCACCAAGGCCGCGCGCTTGCCGGGATCGGTCAGATCCACCGGTTGGGCCAGCAGCTCGGCGAGCGAACCCGCAGGAGCGCCACTTGCCCCGGCACTCCGATTCGCAGGTGCCGCCTGAGCCGGGATCCGTCCGGGCTGCGCGGGGGTCACCTTGGCCGCACGCCCGGAACCGCCCGAGGTGATGATGGCAGCCAGGGGCTCGGCAGACTTTGGCTTGGCGGCTTGCTTGCCCGCCTGTCCCGTGCGCGCTGCGCGGGGATGCTGCGCCACCTCCGGCGAGACAGCACCGTGTTGTGCCAGCCAGATCCAAACTCCCAGCCCTGCCGAAAGCGCAAGCAGTATCCAAAAAAATCTGATTCGAGAGTGCGGCAAACCATTTTCCATTCCGCACAATTTTGCTCAGCTCAGCCTCGGGCCGTCGAGGAAAAACTGCCAGGACCCGGAATAATTACGCATCCTGCTTAATCTTTTCACGTGGCAAGGCCATTTGTCATCAAGGCCCACGCTCCCTGAATCCGGCATGGCCAAAGTGGCATCGTCCATTCAGATCCGGTCGCCAGGCGCGTTTCCTCCGACAAGACTTTTCGCCATGATGCGCCTCGCCCTCGCCCTATTGCTGCTCCTGTCCGCCGACGCGGTGCGGGCCCAGGCGCCGAAACCTGCGCCGAAACCGGCCGCCAAGGCGGTCAAACCCGAGTTCACCGCCATCACCCCGCGCGCGGCGCAGATCGGTGGCGAACTGCGGGTCACGGTCACCGGCAAACACTTCACCTCCGACCTGCAAGCACTGGCCGCGCATCCCGGTCTGAAGGTGCAGGTGGCCACATCGAGCGTCAGCGCCACCCGCGCGCGCCTGAAGATCACCGCCAGCGCCGACGTGCCGCGCGGCGCACACGCGATCTGGCTGAAAACGGCCGAGGGGGAATCGGCCCGCCTGCAGATCCATGCCGACGACCTCGCCCCCACGGTCACCACGGCGGCCGATTTCAAGCAGGGTCCAGTGCAGGTCGCCGCCCTGCCGGCCAGCCTTTGGGGCACCCTGACCGAAACCGGTCAGCATGACGCCTACCGCTTCACGGCCAAGGCGGGACAGGAACTCGTGCTCGATCTCGCCGTCGCCCAGGTCGGCAGCGCGGCGAAGTCGCCAACGCTGGAGATTGTCGACAGCCAGCGCACCGTGCTCGCCGTCAACCGCGGGCTCGACAGCGGCAGCGATCCCTTCCTCGCCTGGACGGCCCCGGCCGACGGCGAGTACGTGGCCCTCGTCAGCAACACGACGATGGATGGCAGCGCGAATCATGTCTATCGCCTCACGGTCGGAGCCCTGCCCTACGTCACCGCTTGGTCGCCACTGACCGCGCAGGCGGGTCAGGAAACGCAGGTCACGCTGATCGGCCACCATCTCGGCGACCACGCCATCGTGCGGATGAACCCGGCGACCGAGGGCGAGGCGCCGGTGCCGCTGGATGCCAGGGCCCTGCGCTTCCGCACACCGCCCTCGCTGCGGGTTGGCCCGCAGGCGCAGGTGAACGAGGTCGAGCCCAACCACGAACCCGCGCAGGCGCAGGTCATCACGGCACCGGGCCACTTCAATGGCGTGCTCGGCCAGCCCGGCGATGTCGACTTCATCGCCTTCGACGCCAAGCTGGGCCAGACCTGGATCATCGAAACCCTGGCGGGACAGGCGGGTTCGCCGGTGGATACCAAGATCGAAATCCTGCATGCCGACGGCCGGCCGGTGCCGCGCCTGCTGCTGCAGGCCGTGCGCGACAGCTACAACAACTTCCGCAGCGTCGACGCCAACAACCCGGACATCCGTCTGCAAAACTGGGAGGAAATGGAGTTGAACGAGTTCGTCTGGTTCAACGGCGACATCCTGAAGATTGTGCGCATGCCGCGTGGCCCCGACGGCGGCTGCTTCTTTTACGTCAGCGAGGGCAAACGCCGCGCCTACTTCGACACCAGCGCCACCGCGCACTCGCTCGACGAACCCTGCTACACGGTGGTGCCGCATCCGCTGGGCACCAAACTCGTGCCAAACGGTCTGCCGGTGTTCACCCTCAACCATCAGAACGACGACAGTGGCGACCGCAAGATCGGCCGCGACTCGCGCCTGACCTTCACCGCACCGGCCGACGGCCGTTACCTGGTCCGCGTCAGCGATGCCCGCGGCTGGGGCGGCGAACGTTTTGTGTATTCCCTCGCCCTGCGCGAACCCAGGCCTGATTTCAGCGTCAAGCTCGCCGGCCTGAACCCCACCGTCATGCCCGGCGCCTCCGTGGGCTTCTCCTTCCGTGCCGATCGACGCGACAACTTCGACGAGGCGATTCGAATCGACATCACCGGCCTGCCAGAAGGCTATTCCGCCAGCTCACCGCTCGTCATCGAGGCCGGTCACGACCTCATCAGCGGCAGCCTGCATGCCGCCCCGAACGCGAAGGCGGATGCTGATTGGTCGAAGCTGAAGATCACGGCCACAGCAACACGGCCCACGGCGGGCAGGAGTGCCCGCGCCCCCCTCGGAACCATCACCCACGACGCCGGGAACTTCGGTAAGGTCAAGCTCGGCGCGAAACCCAAGTTCCTCATCGTACTGGAACCTGACACCGATGGCAAACCCGCCCTCAGCGATCCGGCCGACCTGACGCAGCCGCTCGAACTCACCCTCGTCGCCGGCCAGACCGTGAAGGCTTGGCTGCGCGCCGTGCGCCAGGGCGACGACGGCATCATCAACCTCGACCTGCACGGCCTGCCGCACGGGGTCATCATCGATGACATCGGCCTCAACGGCGTGCAGATCCGCGCCGGCGAAAATGAGCGCCCCATCTTCCTGCGCGCCGCCGCCTGGGTGCCGGAGCAGGACAAGCTCTGCCACGCCGCCCTCAGCTCGGCCCGCAGCGAGCACGACAGCGCCGGCCTGCAGACGAGCCGGCCCGTGCTGCTGAAAATCCGCAAGGCCGCCGGCGTGGCCGCCAAGTGATCCAAGCCATCCCGGTCTGCCGATGGCACAGATCATCACAGCCCGTCCGCCCTCACACATCTGCGTCCATCTGCGAAATCGGCGGACCTTCTGGGTTTCCGGTGACTGACCGGACTAGGTGGCAGAGCGGAGGAGGACCTCCGCACTCCAAAGCGCTGCGCGCGTTCGGGGGCCTCCTCTATCCTCCATACGAAACCCGTGTCGAGAAGCCTCGCCCGGGCGGGGAGCCATCCCATCTGCGCCTCGATCAACCATCAACGATCCTCCATCAACACCCCTTCACCCCACCAGCGGCAGGTTCGGATCGACATCGGCCTCCAACGGCGAGGTCTGGCCGGCGAGGAAGCGCTGCAGGCCGGCGAAGGCGATCATGGCGGCATTGTCGGTGCACAGGTCGGGCCGCGCCAGCAGCAGGGTCAGGCCCTCGGTGGCGCAGCGTTCGGTCAGGCGGGCGCGCAGGCCGCGGTTGCAACTGACGCCGCCGCTGACGGTGACGAGTGTTTCGCCGCACTGGCGCGCGGCCAGCACGAGCTTTTCCACCAGCACCTCGACAATCGCCTCCTGGATGCTGGCGCAGAGGTCGATCAGCACGCCGGGCTGGGCGAGGTCGAGCTTGGGCAACTCATAGAGCACAGCCGTCTTCAGGCCGCTGAAGCTGAACTCCAGGCTGCGGCCATCCAAAAAACTGCGCGGGAAGGCGAAGGCGCGCGGGTTGCCCTGCGTGGCGAGGCGATCCATCTCGGGGCCGCCGGGGTAGGGCAGGCCGATCATTTTCGCGGTCTTGTCAAAGGCCTCGCCGGCGGCGTCATCGCGCGTGCGGCCAAGCAGTTCGTAGTCGCCGGCGCCGCGCACGCGCACCAGCATCGTGTGACCGCCGCTGACGATGAGTGAAACATTCGCGCGCACCGGCCCGGCCCCCTCCATGAAGGGCGAGAGCAGGTGGCCCTCCATGTGGTTGACCGCCAGAAACGGCTTCTTTTCCGCCACGGCCAGCGCCTTGGCAAAGCTGGTGCCGATGAGCAGGGAGCTGACCAGGCCGGGGCCGGTGGTGGCGCCAAAGGCCTCGATGTCGCCCAGCGCGACACCGGCCTCGGCGAGCACTTCCTCGACCAGCACACGCACGTGCAGGATGTGGTTGCGCGAGGCGACCTCGGGCACGACGCCGCCGTAGCGCGCGTGCTCCTCGACGCTGCTCGCGATGGCGTCGGCCAGGAGAGTCTCGCCGCGGACG
>CANNUR010000104.1 GCA_947523045.1 uncultured Prosthecobacter sp. | reverse complement strand
AATCCGCGATCGGGAGACGATGGAGACCTGCATCGAGGCCGCTCAAACCGGCCACTTTGTGCTCTCGACCCTGCACACCCGTGGTGCGGTCAAAACCATTGACCGTATCCTCGAATTCTTCCCCAAGGACCAGCAGCACGGCGTGCTGCATCGCCTCGGCGAGACTCTCACCTTCGTGCTCTCCCAGGGCCTGCTCACCGGCTTCAACGGCCGTGTCCTGGTCACCGAGTACCTGCAGAACACGGGCGAGGCAGTCTCCGCCGGCATTCGCGCCTACGACGGCAGCGCCACCTCCCTCGAGGATGCCCTGCGCTGCAAGGGCAACATGCGCTGGAACCAGTCGCTCATGAACCTCTACCGCGAGGGCAAGATCTCCGAGGAGGTCTTCAATGCCAACATGCTGGGCTCCTGAAGCCTCTCCAGTCTCCTACCCACACCCACCACCATGACTCTGAACCGCTCCATCTCCCTCATCGCCGGCCTCTGCCTGCTTGCCACCTCCGTCGGCGCCGACTGGGTGGTCGTGCAAAAAGCCACGGCCGACGGCAAGACCGAAGACATCCTCGTTCGCATCAAGGGGGAGCAGACCCGCCTCGATTCTGGCAAGGAAATGTCCATCATTGCCGCCGGCGCCGACGGCCAGATGACCATGCTCATGCACGAGCAGAAGATGATGATGCGACTGAATGCCGACACCCTCAAGGGCGTCATGGCCCTCGCTGGCGCCGCCTTTGGCGGGGATCAGGCGGTCGCCAAGCCGGTCGCCACGGGCACGAGGGAAAAGATCGGCGAGTATGACTGCGAGATCTTCACCTGGAGTGGCAAGATGGGCACCGGCAAGTTTTGGGTGGCACGTGACTTTCCCGATTACCAGGCTCTCAATGCGGCCCAGGACAAGCTCATGCAGGCCATGGGCAACCCTGCGAGTGCCTTCTCCCCGCAGCCAAGCGATTTCCCCGGCATGGTCATCAAGTCGGAAATGCAGGTCATGGGCAAGTCCAGCGTCTCGGAGCTGGTCTCGGCCAAGGAGGAGGCGGTTGACGCGGCCATCTTCACCCTGCCGACCGACTACCAGGAGATGAAGATGCCCGGCCTGCCCGGCGGCAAATGAGTCGCGGGCTTGAATGCGCGCGGGGCTTGCACCGTCTTACGGGCAAGCCCCTTTTTGTTGCCATGAAACTTCGCCTCCTTCTGCTCGCTTTGATTGCCGGTCAAGCCGCCGCCCAGGCACCGCTGCCAGGCTCCGTCGCCAGTGTCCAGTTCAAGCTCACCCTCAGCTTCAGCCGCCCCGGCACGGTGCTCAAGGATCCCGACACCGGCAGGCCGCTGCCGGCGAAGGATGAATTCGGCGCTCCACTCGGCGGCCCAGCCTACTACAACGACTGGCTCATCCTCAAAAATCGCGGCGATGTGCCCGTCAGCGACGAGTACCATGAGGAGTACGTCTCCAAGATCGGCACCCGCAAGTACGGCAACAAGGAGTTCCTCAGCGACCTCATCCAGTCGGGCATCCTGCCGCAATACGGCAACGCCCCGTACCTCGCCGGTTGGTCAATTGTCCAGGCGACGCCCACCTTCAATGACGAGTTCCCCTACACCGGCGAGAGCCGCTTCTATGCCGTGCACAAGACGCAGGGAGACATCGTCGATCTGAACGGGGTCCTCTTCCGAGGATATCCGGACACCTACAGCAGTGGCTACGCCGCCAACGTCAACTACCACTACGTCGAGCGCTACCAGTATGCCACCGACACCACGACCGTGACCGAGACCGACCTGTCGAACTGGAAGTCAACCCGCATCTACTACATCGACTTCAGTGGCGAACCCTTCGACGAATTCGATTTCTTCGTCGGCTACGCCCGCATGGAGGGCGTGTTCAGCAGCAGTGAGCGACTGACCAGCCTCGGCGGCGCGCTGAACCGGATGCCGGTCTATGCTGTCGGCGCCACCAAACTGACCGGCATCTCCGGCCAGGGACCGGTGTACGACGAGGAGAACGACACGCGCTCCGTCATTGAGGGCTCGATCTCGACGGCGGCCGGCCGGGTGCAGGCAGATGTCGGCTACTTTCCGGGCATTGCCGACGACTGAGCGCGCCCGGCAAAAGGCTCGACGCGGCGTGAAAATGCCGGTGTCGGAACGTTTGAATGAGGATCGTTGACGCTGACTCCAGCGAGTCCATCGGAAGCGCCAACCCGACCCGCTTGCCCAGGACGGCGGCGCACCGGAATGGAACGATGACCCGCGCATCACCGCCCTCACCCTGCGCCGCTGGCAGGGCGAACGCGCCGACCGCTGGATCCAGTTCAATCACCCCGACCTCTCCAACATGTTCATCGACCGCAACGGCGACGGCCTTGCGGACGGCGGCTTTGTCGGCGTCGGCACCATGATCGACGGCAGCGAGTCGCAGAACGGCCCCGGCACCAACATCCTCGCCGAGGCCCCCTTCAGTGTCACCCGCGCTGCCGGCGCCCTTGCCGCCAAGGTCTCCTACGTGCGCGAGTTCCTCTGGCGCCAGTTGCTCAACCAGGGGCATCGCCTGGTCGCTGTCGGCGTCGCCGACGCCCACAGCGTCTATGGCAACGGTGTCGGCTCCTGGCGCATCTATCTGCCCAGCCCCACCGACGATCCGGCGCAGATCGACTGGGCTCAGCTCGCACCGCGCGCCAAGGCCGGCAACATCATCCTCACCACCGGCCCCTTCCTCGAAGTGTCCACGCCCGATGGCAAAACCGCCGGCGATGACGTGCGCGCCGCTGGCGCTGTCGATCTCAAGGTGCGCGTCCAGTGCACCGACTGGATGGACATCGACCGTGTCCAGGTGCTGGTGAACAGCCGACCGCATCCAGATTTCAACTTCACCCGGGCCACCCATCCGCAGATGTTCCAGAACGGGGTCGTCAAATTTGACCAGGCCCTGCGCATCCCGCTCCAGGAGGATGCCCACCTCATCGTCGTGGCGATCGATGAGGACGGCGACATGAAGACCGGTTTCGGCACCAGCGATTACGCGCGCATGCGCCCCTGCGCCTACAACAACCCGATCTATGTCGATGTCGACGGCGGCGGTTTCCGGCCGAATGGCGACACCCTTGACTTTGAGCTGCCCGCCATGGGGCTGACCGCCGACAAGGCCCGCCGCCTGCTCGGTGCCCCCTGAGCATCGCGCTGGCGCGGGCGTGCGGCGGCGTGTAGAATGCGTGCCGCACGCCATGACCCAGTCCCAGCGCGAGGCCCTCTTCGACCTCCTCACCCTCTCCCTCTACGCCGACGGCCACATCTCGCTCACCGAGGAGGCGCTCATCGAGTCGGCCTTCATCGCCGAGGGCTGGCAGTCGGATTATCCGAAGAACCTCTTCCTGGAAAAATCCTTCGCGCGTGCACGACGCTTCGCCGAGGCCGACGAGGAGACCCGCCTCGCCTACATGGCGCAGTGCGCGGCCTTTTTCACCGATGCCGCCAGCCAGGCCGAAGCACTCGGCGTCGTCACCAACCTGCTGGCCCGCGATGGGTTGACGCCGGAGGAGAACCGCTTCCTCGCCGCCCTGCAGCGCGCCATGCCGGCGCTTTGAGGCTGTAAAAAGGCGCGGAGCCTGCGGGCTCCGCGCCGTCAGGAAGGCCGACCGTCACTGGACCTCGATCTGGCGCGGCCGGGCGGTCTCACGCAGAGGCAAACGCAGGTTGAGCACACCGTGCTCAAGCCGCGCTTCCAAGCGGTCCTCATCGACGGGAGTGTTGAGTCGCAGGCGCAGCAGGGAGTCCTGGGCCGGGATCTCGCGGTGCAGGGGTTTCCAGGTCTCCGGCACGGTCTGCGTGCGGCGGCCTTGCACGGTCAGCACGCCGTCGTCCAGGTGGATCGACACACCGGACTTGGGCACACCGGGCAATTCGATGCGAACTTCGCAGGCATCTTGGCCGTCGAGCACGCGGTAGATCGGCTTGCGCCAAGTGGGCTCCGTGGTATTGCAGGGGGATTGGGGGGTGGCAGTCATGGCGAGGTGGGCGTTATTGAACTTCGATGTTGCGGGGTTTGCGCTGCTCCGGTTTGGGCAGGGTGATCTGCAACACGCCGTCTTCGAGCTTGGCCGAGATGCCGTGGCTGGCGATGTCCTCGGGCACCGCGATGGCGCGTGTCAGGGTGAAGCAGGTTTCCTGGCCACCGCTCACCTCGCGCCGCTTCGCGCTCACCTGCAGCCGGCGGTCCTGAACCTCGACCTGGAGGTCCTCCTTTTTGACGCCGGGCAGTTCAAGGCGGACATGGTAATGATCCGCAGCCTCGTAGACATCGGTCGCCGGGCGACCCTGATGCAGGCCGGGCAGCACTTCATCGAGCCATTGTCCCATGAGCGGGAAGGCAGCGAAGGGCTGGCGCACCCAGGAATCGAAATCGGCCACACGGCTGAGGCGGAAGGCAGGGTTGGAACGCAGGAGTTGCATGGCAGTAGGTTGGGTTGTGGGGTTGTCGAATGACAGCCTCAAGATCATGCAATTCGTGTGCCAATGTTGATATGGCTTCGATAAGTGACTCGATGCGAATGCATTGCGAAATCCGAGGCGATTCGAATCGATTCTCCAAAAAGTCAAAGTTACACAATTAGGACAAGCGTGGGTCGGGTTTTTGTGTCAAAATGCCGCGATTCAGGGGCGGGCGGAGTGAGCGGCTTTGTGATGGAGCGGTGGACTCAGGTGCCTTGATGGATATCCTCCCACCAGCCAATGATGAAAGACCTTCGCTCGACTTGGGCCATGTGGTTGAAGGCGGTCCTTTTTCTGCTCATCGGACTCATGGCAGCCGCGTTGCTGCTGGTGGAGGCCTGGAGCTGGCGCGCCTTTTTGCTCCTGGCTCTCTGCGTCTGGGGATTTTGCCGGGCTTATTACTTTGTCTTTTATGTGATCGAGCGCTGGGTGGATCCCCAGTTCAAATTCAGTGGCCTGGGGCACTTCTTGAAATGGGTTTGGAGTCGCCGAAACAGCTGATGCTGGCAGCAGCTTGGGGAGTCTGGCCTTGGCCTGGCGGTTTGGCTCCGTCTTTTCGCGCTTCACCCCAACGCCCGGCTCAGCAGGTTTTCGGTGATGCGCTGGACGCGGGCATCTGGGCCGTGCGGGCGTGAGTAGTGACTCCACACCGGCAGGGTGCCGGGCGGTTTGCTCATGCCCAGTCCCCACCAAATGGTGGCGGCGTTGAAGACGAAGTTGCCCTTGGGGCCGGGGTAGATCGTCGCGGTCCACTGCTGCGGCACGCGGCCGCCCTGCCAGGCGGTGCCGGCGGCGACCACTTCCAAACCGGGCAGGTCGGCGGGCGGATCGCCGTGGTACTCCCAGCCGATGAGTCCGGGAATGGCGTCGCCAGCCTTCATGCCGGTACCTTCGAACAACCAGTGCTCGGGTTTGACACAGACCCAGTCGCCGCCGCCGTTGACTGGACGAACGTTGCGGGCGCCCATCAGGTAGCCCTCATCGGGGCCGCGCTGCGGGAAGGGGCCGTGCTGGGTTTCGCGGATAACGGCGTGCTCGTGCTTGCCGCCATAGGGGCCGCCGCGGAAGATGCGCCGGTTCGGCGTGCCGGCGGCGTTGGCCGCGAAGGGGGTGACCCAGCAGACGCTGTTGCCCGAAAGAAAGAGCAGGTTGACGCCCGCCTCGCGCATTTGGACGGCGCTTTCATGCTGGCGAATGTCCCAGTACTCGTCGTGGCCGATGCTGATGAAGGCCTTGCACTTCAAGCCGCGATCCGGCGTGATCATGTCGCTGTTCGAGCAGTAGCTGACGTCGTAGCCGTGCTGCTCCAACCAATAGGCCATCGGGAACTCGAAGCACAGCCACTCGCCGCTGCCCACCGACTGCGGGTTCTCATAAATCTGCGCATACTTGGCGTAGGGCCGGTCAAAGCTGACGTGCGGCCACGGCCCCTGGCCACCCTTGGGATGGATGTACCGCGAGGTGTCCACCGGCCAGCGGTTGTAAGCCTGCCAGGTGTTGTCGCTGCACTGCAGCAGGATGTCTGCCGGCCGGTCGTCCCTGACGATGAAGACCACATAACTCTGCCAGTAAGGCTGGTCAGGCGTGTCCGGCAGCGTCGTCAGGCGGCCGAGATAGACGCCGCTTAGCCAGTCGCCCGGGATCGTCAGGCTCGTCGTCCTCGTCCACGCGCATTCGACCAGCCGGCTGTCCGGCTGCGGTTTCGGCACCGGCTGTTCGATGCCCTCAAAGGGGCCGAGTTCCGTCATCAGACGCGCGCCGCGCCCCTGGTAGTAGCCGGTGCGAAAAATCTCCAGCTTGAAGCGCGCGGTCGGCCGCGTGCTGACGAAGAAGTCGAGCGTCTCGCCTGCCTTGACCGACTGACGAGAGCACCAGCCCTCGATGACAGGTGAACGGAACCCTGTGCTAGAATCAAGGCGGACACGGGTGAGTTGCCAGTCGGTGGAGCCGGGCCGGGCGTTTTCCTGGGCGATCAAGGACATGGAACTCATACGCCTCAGCCAAGGCGTTTTTCGGCAGACTGATCTTCATCGGGCAATGCTGCGACACTCACCCAATCCACTGGGCGGAATTCGCAGGAAACAGTCGGCAGCATCCTGACGCAGTTGCGCGACTTGCCATGGAGGGGCTTGCAGATTTGCAAAATTGAGAAAATGTCGGCTGACAGGATTTGCAATTCGAAAAATACGTGAAATAATAATTATTATGACAATAATCGTAATTCGCGCCGCTTTCGGGCCGTCCTGTTGATCAAGATGCGCTACAAGCCCGACGAGTTTCAACAGCAACTGGCGGAGTGCGTTTTGCACCTGCGCACCCGGCGCGCCAATTCCCGGTCATCGCTGGCGCGATCCATGGGCATTTCCGCGTCGACCATGGGCATTTATGTGGACACCCTGATCAAGCGCGGCCTGATTCAAGAATCCGGTCAGGAACTCGGTCATGTCGGCCGGCCTAAACGTCTGCTTCGTCCCTGTGCCGATGCTGGCTGGTTTGCCGGCATTGAGTTTCACGGTGGCGGCATCTGGGGTGTGGCGGTGGACTTCGCCGGCAAGGTGATCACGCGCTACCATGAATTTTTGCCGCCCAACATCGATGCGCCGCGCGTGGTGGAGACTTTGCAGAAGGTCTTTTACATTCTTTCTTCAGGCATGGCGACGCCCCTGCTCGGCGTAGGCATCGGCGCGCCTGGACTGGTCAATGCGCGCGAAGGCGTGGCTCTGCAGTACCGCTTCATCAAGGACTGGCGCGACGTTCCTGTGGCCAGCCTGCTTGAGGGTGCCACCCAAGTGCCGGTTCATTTGGAGCAGGGCCTGCGCGCGATTGCCCTGGCGGAACGCTGGTATGGACTGCAGCACCGGCTCAAGGACTACGTCATCCTCGGTGCCCGCTTCGGTTTCAATGCGGCTTTCGTGCACGGCGGCAACGTCGCCACGGGGGCGCGGCATGCTGCCGGTGAGGTGGGTTTTTGGCCCTGTCCCTCACGGCCTGGCCTGGAATTGGGCGACCTCATTGCTGCGCCGGCGAGTTATCGCCGCCTGGCTGGATTGGCCGAGGCGGCGCCCGTGCCGGTGAACCTGCTCGACGCCTTTGCCGAATTGCGTGGACGCTCCCCTGAGCGCATGGAGGAGGTGGCGGCGGACTTCGCTAGGGTCATCGGTTGCCTGCAACTGCTCCTCGATCCCGAGGTCTTTGTGCTGCACGGACCCATCTGCCAGTTGGGCGATGAATTCGCTCAGGAAATCCTCCGCCAGGTCGACCGTCAGGTGCCGGCCCTGCAGGGCATGCCGCCGCGGGTGGAACTCACCATGCTTGGCGAGGAGGCCGGCGCGCTTGGCGCGGCCTGTCTCGCCGTTGAAAACTGGCAGCCTCAATAATCCCGCGCCAACAGGTGGTCGGCCAACTCGCGCAGTCGCGTGCCGCGCGCGCCAAACACGGCGAGCGCGTCATGCGCCGATTGCGTCAGGCGTTGGGCTTCGGCACGCGAGGCCTCAAGACCGATGAGGGCGGGGTAGGTGGATTTCTCCGACGCCAGATCCTTGCCAGCGCTCTTGCCGAGTTTCTCGCTGGTCTGGGTGACGTCGAGAATGTCATCGAGGATCTGAAAAGCGAGACCGGTGGCCATGCCAAACGCACGCAGCGCCTGCAGCTCTTCGGGCTGGGCATCGGCGCTCATGCCGCCGAGGGCCAGGCTCGTCGTCAGCAGGGCGGCCGTCTTGTTCTCATGGATGAAGCGCAGCGCTTCCACCTGCAGCTTCTGGCCTTCACCCTCGAGGTCGGCAACCTGACCACCCACGAGGTGCAGGCTTCCCGCAGTGCGCGCCAGTTCGGCGACCAGATCACCGGCACCGTAGCGCACGGTCACCGGCGTTTTCACCAGCAGTTCGAAGGACAGGGCTTGCAGCGCATCGCCGGCAAGGATGGCAACACCTTCGCCATAGACCTTGTGGCAGGTTGGCACCCCGCGGCGGAAGTCGTCGTTGTCCATGCTCGGCAGGTCGTCATGGATCAGCGAATAGGTGTGCAGGCACTCAACCGCGCAGGCGGCAAAGGCCGCCGCTTCGCGACTGCCCCCGCAGGCCTCGGCGGCGGCTAGGCAGAGGATCGGGCGCAGGCGCTTGCCGCCGGCGAAAATGCTGTGGCGCATGGCCCGGTGAATTGTCTTAGGCGGGGTGTCCGCGCTGGGAATCAGGCGGTCGAGGGCTGCGTCAACAAAGGCGGCGCGGTCGGCGAGGTAGGTTTTCAGGTCGGACATGCGGAAGCGTTCAGGAAAGCGAGGAGAGGTCTTCGGACAAGTGTTCGAAATCGCCGGCTTCACACCATTTCACGAAACGCTCGGTGTGGCTTTTCAACTCGTCCCATTCGCGGCGGATGGCTTTTGCCTCGGCATCGCTGATGCGGTTGTCGGCTGCCGCCTGACTGATCGCGGCCAGCAGGTCGGCGAATTTCTGCACGATCTCCTGGGTGGCGGGCATGACCTCGCGGCCGGGCCTGCGGCCGGTGGGCGGGTTTTTCACGAAGACACCCTCGGCCTTGTGGCAGAGCCACTGCACCAGAGCCTCATGACCGGTGCTCTCATAGAGCTGCCGCGCGCGCTCCAGCGGGTTCGAGGTGGCTCCGCCCTCGCGTGGATCAAGGCCGCACCACTTATAGACCAGCGACAGCGATACGCCGAGCTGGTTGGCCACCTCCTTGGCCGAGGTGCGCTCCAGCGCCTCGCGAATGACTTCATGCGACTCCATGCCCTGTTCTTTCATGTCGCCGCCCGCTTGGCAAGCCGGATTCGGCAGTGGCGGTGGTGAAGCGGCTGCTGTGGATGAGGAGCCTGTCCCAGCCACCCATCCTTGCGGCGCGCCCCCGTCGCAGCACCCCCCGGCCAGCAGCAGGGCATTTTGCCGACGTTCTCTTATAAAGTGTCTGTCCCTTTATTGGAAAAAGGTTGACTCGACGGCGGACTGGGGTGATTTGTGATCATGCGACA
>CANNUR010000103.1 GCA_947523045.1 uncultured Prosthecobacter sp. | reverse complement strand
TGCTTTTGTCGCCGGGAACGGAGATCTCGGCGGGGAAGGTTTGCAGTTTGCGGACGGTGAGCGTGGCCATATCAGGGTTGGGCCGCCGGCAGGAGGTCGCGGAGGGTTTTCGCCTCGGCGAGACAGCGGCGGAGCGCTTCTTCGTCCGGCTTGGCGAGGATTTCAACCAGCTCTGTCAGCACGGCGGAGGCCTCGCGCAGGCTGGCGAGCAGGGCCTCGCGGTTGGCGAGCGAGATGCCGGTCCAGAGGTCGGGATCGCCGCCGGCGACGCGGGTGGTGTCGCGGAAGCCGCCGGCCGCGCAGGCGACCGCCTCCGGATCGCCGCGCAGGGCGGCGAGGGTGGTGACCACGGCCAGCCAGTGCGGCAGGTGGGAGATGCGGGCGACCTTGCGGTCGTGTTCCTCGGGCGACATCGCCAGCACGCGGCAGCCGAGCGATTCCCAGAAGGCGCGCATGCGGCGGGCGTCCTGACCTGGGCCGGGGGTGAGCAGGCAGGCGGCGCCTTCGAACAGGTCGGCGCGGGCGGTGGCCACGCCGGTCTTCTCCGAGCCGGCCATCGGGTGGCTGCCGAGAAAGCGGTCACCGAGCAGCGGGGTCAGCGCCTGCACGACGCTGCCCTTGACGCTGCCGACGTCGGTGACGACGGCGTCGGGGGCGAGCGCGGCCTGGGCGACCTGGGCCGCCAGGGCCGGCATCGTTTCGACGGGGGTGGCCAGGATGACCAGGTCGGCGCCGGCGCAGGCGGCGGTGGCATCGGTGAAAAAGGTTGCGCGGATGCCGCGGGCGCGGATCTCCGCCTCGGCGCCGGGGCGACGCGCCCAGAGGCGGAGCTCGGCCTCGGGCTGGCGTTCCTGAAGGGCGAGCGCGAGCGAGCCGCCGAGCAGGCCGGGGCCGAGGACGCTGATGCGGGAGAAAGGCTGCATGGAGCCGGCACCCATCCACCGGGGGTGCGGCCGCGTCAAATGCCGCGGCGCTTGCCCCGCCCTGCCCCGGGCTTGCGAAAATCGGTCGCCCCGGAACCGGTTCGGGTTGCAATCGCCATGCAGGCACCCACGGTTTCCCAGCCATGTCAAACGCCCCCGTTTCCTCCTGGCACCAGCTTGAGCTGCGGGAAGTCTGCCGACTCCTGCACGCCGATCTCGAGCATGGCTTGAGCAGCGTGGAAGCGCGGCGCCGGCATCAGGCGTTCGGGCCGAACCGGGTGTCCGCCCGCGCCGGCACGCCGGAGTGGAAGCGGTTTCTGCTGCAGTTCCACCAGCCGCTCGTGTACATCCTGCTGCTGGCCTCGGCGGTGACCGCCGGCCTGCAGGAATGGGTCGATTCCGGGGTCATCTTTGGCGTTGTCTTCATCAATGCCATCATCGGCTGGCTGCAGGAATCGAAGGCGGAAAAGGCCATCGAGGCGCTGAGCCGGCTGGCGGTGGCCGAGGTGACCGTGCGCCGCGACGGGCGTCGCCAGCGGGTGCCTTCGGCCGAGCTGGTGCCGGGCGATGTTGTCCTGCTGCAGTCGGGCGACCGCGTGCCGGCCGACCTGCGGCTGTTTCAGGTGCACCGGCTGCAGGTCGATGAGTCGGCTTTGACCGGCGAATCGCTGCCGGTGGCCAAGCATCCCGATCCGCTTGAGCACGACGTCGTGCTGGCCGACCGCAAAAACCTCGCCTATGCCGGCACGCTGGTGAGTGCCGGCCAGGCCGAGGGGCTGGTGTGGGCGATTGGCGACAAGACCGAGACCGGGCGCATTGCCTGGCTGATCGCCGAGGCGGTGGAGATCTCGACGCCGCTGACGCGCAAGATCGCCGAGCTGAGCCGGCTGCTGCTGTGGGTGATCCTGGCGCTGGCGGGGCTGACCTTCCTCATCGGTCTGGCGCGCGGCGAACCGGCGGTCGACATGTTCCTGGCGTCGGTGGCGCTGGCGGTGGGGGCCATTCCCGAGGGCCTGCCGGCGGCGGTGACGATCGTGCTGGCGATTGGGGTGAGTCGCATGGCGAAACGCCGGGCCATCATCCGCAAGCTGCCGGCGGTGGAGACCTTGGGCAGCACGACGGTGATCTGTTCCGACAAGACCGGCACGCTGACCGAGAACCAGATGACCGTGCAGCGGGTGCATGCCGGCGGCGAGGTCTTTGAGTTGACCGGCAGCGGCTACGACACCGCCGGCGAGATCCGCCAAGGCGGCGCGCGGGTCGAGCTGGCCGAGCGACCGGCCCTGCGCGAGTGCCTGCTCGCCGGTGTGCTCTGCAACGAGGCGCAGCTGGCCGACGGTGCCGACGGCCGGCCGGGCATCCAGGGCGATCCCACCGAGGCGGCCCTGCTGGTGGCGGGCGCCAAGGCCGGGTTGGTGCATGCGGACACCCATGCCGGCGCTCCGCGGCTCGACATGATCCCGTTTGAATCCGAGCACATGTTCCGCGCCACCCTGCACCAGGCGGCGGCGGGCACGGTCATTTACAAGATCGGCGCCGTCGAACGCCTGCTCGACCGCTGCGGCGATGCCCTCGGTCCGGATGGCGGCACGGTGCCGCTCGACAAGGAGGCGGTGCGGCGGGCGGTCGAGGCGATGGCGGCCGAGGGCCTGCGCGTGCTCGCCTTCACCCGCCGCGCCGGCGGGCATGTCGAAGGCGCGCTCGGCCATGAGCATGTCGGGGAAGGCCTGACCTTTCTCGGCCTGCAGGGCATGATCGATCCGCCGCGCGCCGAGGCCATGCGGGCGGTGGCGACCTGCCGGCAGGCGGGCATTCAGGTGAAGATGATCACCGGCGATCATGCCGTCACCGCGCGCGCCATCGCCGCGCGCATCGGTTTGGCCGAAACGATCCGGGTCATCACCGGCCGCGAGCTTGAGGACGTGCCTCCGGAGCAGCTGCCCGAACTGGCGGAGGCCACCCAGGTCTTTGCCCGGGTGGCGCCCGAGCAGAAGCTGCGCCTCGTGCAGGCCCTGCAGGCGCGCGGGCATGTCGTCGCCATGACCGGCGACGGCGTCAACGACGCCCCGGCCCTGAAGCAGGCCGACATCGGCATTGCCATGGGCATTGCCGGCACGGATGTCGCCAAGGGGGCGGCGGACATGGTGCTGACCGACGACAACTTTGCCTCGATCGAAGCGGCGGTGGAGGAGGGGCGCGGCGTGTTCGACAACCTGCGCAAATTCATCGTCTGGACCCTGCCGACGAATCTGGGCGAGGGCCTGATCCTGCTGGTCGCCATCTTCTTCGGCCTGACCCTGCCGGTGCTGCCGGTGCAGTTGCTGTGGGTGAACATGTCGACGGCCATCTTCCTCGGCATCACCCTCGTCTTTGAGCCCAAGGAGACCGACCTCATGCAGCGCCGCCCGCGCGATCCGGCGCGGCCGCTGCTGACCCGGGCGCTGATCCTGCGCACCGGGCTGGTGTCGCTGTTCATGCTCGGCGGCGGCTTCTGGCTGTTCTTCCACGCGATGAACGTCGCCGGCGAGACCGCCGCCGCGGCGCGCACGGCGGTGGTCAACGTCATCGTCCTGGTCGAGGTCGCCTACCTGTTCTGCTGCCGTTCGCTGACCCGCTCGGCCTTCCGCATGGGCTGGTGGAGCAATCCGCTGCTGCTGGCCGGCGTGGCCGCCATGATCGGCGCCCAGCTTTTCCTCACCTACTCACCGCTGATGAACCGGCTTTTTCACACGACCCCGCTCGACGCGCGTTCGTGGATCGCGATTGGCGCGGTCGCCTTCTTCTGCTTCCTGGCCGTCGAATTGGAAAAGTGGGTGCGCTTCGGCCGAGGCCGGGCCGGTTCGGGCGAGGGTTCCTCCGCCTCCGACTGAGCGCCAGTTTGGGAAACCGCCGCACGCAAACGGTCGAGCAACTGCAAGGGCTCGGGCACGCTCAGCAGCAGGGTGTAGCCCGAGTGGGTCGGGATGCGCACCATGTTCTTGGGATCGCCGAGAAAGACGATGGCGCGGGTGCCGTTGCGCAGCTGAAACCAGCCGCTGTCGCGACGTGGGCAGCCCGGCTCGGCAAGGCGTTTGCGCGGCTGATTGCCGGGATCAAAACTCAGGTCGGTGATGGCGGCATGGCTGAGGTTCAGATCGGTCAACTGAACCCGATGCTGGCAGCAGTGGCCATGGCGCAGCAGCAGGGCTCCGTCCTTGATCTCGCACTCAAGCGGACGCGCACCGCGCAGCAGGCGCAGCAGACCCACCAGGATGGCACCCGCCACGATCGCCATGAGACCGATGATCCAGCCGGTCAGACTCTCAATGAAGGCGGCATGCAGCACCTGCGGAACCTTGAGGAAGGCGGCAGCCACCCCTTCGGTGGCCAGGAGAATGCTGGAAGGGATCATGGGAAGCGCGAATTTCTCCCCATTCTTTTCACATTCTGTTCATAACCTCAAGAAAAATGATACTTTCTATAATTATTATGAAGTTGATTTGGGGGCCGCTTTTCGCCTCGCGGTCGACAGGGCAACCAGCTGCTGACGCCGCGTGAACAGCAGGCTGGCGCGCACCGCCTCCAGAGGCAGACCGGTCAGCCGGGCGATGGCGCTTCGGTACAGGGCGATCTGCGGCGCGTAGCCCTGGCATTTCTCGTCCAAAGCGGCGTCGTCGGCAATGTCATCCGTCTTGAAATCGACGATCCACGCCCCGGTGAGCGCACCGGCGGCGTCGCGCTCGAGCAGGACGCGATCAAAGGTGCCGGAAATCCAGTCGCCCTCGACGACCAGATCGAAGGAGCGCTCGCGCCAGACCGGCCCGCGCGGTTGGAACACGGCGGCGCAGGCGGGGGCGGCGAGCACGCCGCGGACCTGGCGCAGGGCTTCGTGGGCGACCGGGTCGCCGCGGCCGGCGAGGTCGTCGGCGCTGACCAGGTCGCGCGCCAGCCAACGGGCTTCGAGTTCGGCCGGCGGCACCAGCGACTCGACCTCGGCGAACAGTTCGTGCACGAGGGTGCCGAGGCGGCGGCCGGGTTCGCGCCCGGCGCCAAAGAGGATGCGCCCGGTGACCCGGAAACTCTCCTCGCCCGAGGGCGTGCGCCGGCGCGGCAGCGGCTGGGTGGCGCGCAGCAGCGGCCCGAGCGGTTCGGGGCGTGGCGCTTCGGCAGGCGGTGCCGCGGCGGCGACCAGCGCGCGCCCGGCATACCACTCGGCATCGCCGGTCTCCCACTCGAAGCGCAGGCCGTCGCCCGCGTCGCGGGCGTGATCGTCGCCCAGCAGCTCGCGCAGCAGTTTCGCCTCGTTGACCGCCTTGCCGTCCTTGGGCGGTGGTTTGGCGAGCAAATACAGGCCGTGCTTGGCGCGGGTCATGGCGACGTAGAGCCGGCAGATCGACTCAAAGGCGGCGCGTTGGCCGGCCTGCTCGAGCCGCGCCTGCAGGGCCGGCAGGAGTCGGGCGCAGGCGCGCGGCGGGGTTTCCAGCACCCAGTGCACGCCCTCGGCATCGCGTCCGGCAATGAGTCGCTCATCACGCACGGCGTCCATGGCGCGGTCGTGCACGAGGTGCAGGACGAGATCGAATTCCAGGCCCTTGGAGGCGTGCACGGTCATCACCTGGATCGAGCGGGCCGGGCCGCGGGTGCGCAGCGGGTACTCGCGGGCGAAGCGCAGGAAGCCGTCGAGGCAGCGACTGCCGTCGCCATCGTACTCCGCGGCGATGTCGGCCAGCTGCGCGAGTCGGCGCCGGTGGAAGCTGTCGAGTTCCGGCATCTGGGCGAGCAGGCGCGGCGTCCAGACCTCCATGACGCCGGCGACGCCACGCTCCTGGACGAGGGCCTGGATTTCAAGCACCGTGAGGCGCCAGCCGCGTTCGGGCGACTCGACCAGGGGCCAGAGCGGGGTCAGGCGCAGGTGGCCGAGCGCCTTTCGGTCACCGGGGTGGGCGGCGAGGGCGAGCAGCGAGAGCAGGGCGAGGGTGACCGCATTGTCGGTGCAGGGATGCTGGTCGGCCTCGCAGACGACGTCGAAACCCGTGCTGGCGCGCAGGCGTTCGGCGAGCTCGCGGGCGTCCTTGTTCTGGCGCACGAGGATGGCGCAGCTCTGGCCGCGGCCGAGCGGATCGATCCGGCGCAGCAGGGCCGCGGCGAGGTCGGCCTGATCGAGGTCGGCATCGCTGGGCGACACCAAAGCCGCGTGGCCGCGCAGCTGGGTTTTGGCGGCGCGATGGGCCTGGAAGCGGAAACCCTCGGTGCTGCCGGCGGGCAGGACGGCGGCGAGTGCGGCGGCATCGCCGAAGACCGCGTTGACCATGTCGAGCACCGGCTGGGCACTGCGGAAGGAGACGCTGAGCGGCTGCTGGTGCAGGCCACCGCCGTCGGCGCGTGCCGGATAGGCGGCGAGGATGTCGGCAAACAGTTCCGGCTCGGCCTCGCGCCAGAGGTAGATCGACTGCTTGGGATCGCCGACCGCAAAGAAGCTGCGCCGGCCGCCCTCGTCCTGGATGATCTCGTCGACCAGGCTGCTGACGATGCGCCACTGCTTGCGGCTGGTGTCCTGGAACTCGTCGAGCATCCAGTGATCGTGGCGGGCATCGAGGCGGAACCAGAGATCGCCACTGCCGCCGAGCCAGGGCGACTGCTCCGCGGCGGCGCGGGCGAGCAGACGCTGGACATCGGCAAAGGACAGGCGGCCGCGCTGGCGCACCTGGGCGGCGTATTCCTGGGCGTGCAGGTCCAGGATTTGCGCCAGGCCGCGCGTGCGTTCGGCGCGGACGACGAGTTCGCGGTGCAGCAGGCCCTCGGCGAGCGCGCGCCAGGCGCGGCCGGCCTCGGGACTGAGGGGCAACTTTTTGGCCTGCCACATGAGAATCGCCGTGCCGCGCGGCAGGTCGTCCCAGATCGCCTCGAGCTTTTCGAGCAGTTCCTTGACCCGCTTCGGCAGGCTCTGCGCCGGCACGGTTTCCTGCACCTGCGTGAGGGTCTCATTCAGCAGATCGACGCCCTTGTCATGCGGGGGCACGAAGGCGGCACGCACGCCGGCGATGAGATCGGCCATCGGCGTCAGTTCGCCCGCCGGCGCCCCGAGCGCCGCGAGGTCGCCCCAGCCGCGCAGGGGACGGTCGGGATCGCTGTCCTCCCAGAGCGTCAGCCAAGCGCGGGTGAGGTCCATGAGCGACTCGTCGACGCGTTTTTCCTCGGCGCCGAAGGTCGCCTGCTTGTGGCCCTCCATGAGCCGGTTGAGGGCGGCACCATCGGCCCCGGCATGCAGGCGTTCAAGCAGGGCGTCGAGGGCGGCGCGACCCGCCTGCGCGGTCTCGGCCTCGTCCATGACCCGGGCACTGGCACCGAGGCCGAGTTCGAGCGGGAAGCAGGTGGTGACCGAGGCGAAAAAGCTGTCGAGCGTGCTCAGGCGCAGGCGGTGCAGGCGGCGCGTCACCTGGCGCAGCACGCGCAGGAAATCGGCGTCGGCCGGCACCGCCGGGGTGCAGTCGCCAAAGTACGCCGCCGCCTCGCCGGGCTGCACCGCGAGTTCGGCGAGCCGGCGCAGGATGCGCTGGAAGAACTCGCCCGCGGCCTTGCGGGTGAAGGTCATGGCGGCGATCCGCTCCGGCGCCTCGCCGAGCGCCAGCAGGTGCAGGTGGCGGCGCACCAGCTGCCAGGTCTTGCCCGAGCCGGCGGAGGCGGAGATGAGCAGGTGCTGCAGGGCGTCGGGCTTCACGCCCCTGCCTCTAGCACGCCGGCGACCGGCGTGCCAGAGGGAAAGCGGAGTAGAAAGGGTCCGTCAAGGCAGTCAAGGCAGTCAAGGCAGTCAAGTCCGACCCGTCCGACACACGGATGCGCCCGACCTTGCAGGCGCCCCCTGCGGAGCGCCCCAAGATCAGACGTGGATCGGATGACCCTTGGCCACTTCCGTGGCTTCCTTGATCATTTCGGCGAGGGTCGGGTGAGCGTGGATGGTGGCTTCGATCTCGTCCCAGGTGGCCTCAAGGTTCATGGCCAGGCCGATCTCGGCGATCATTTCGGTGCTTTCGGCACCGATCATGTGGGCGCCGAGGATCTCGCCGTGCTTCTCGCCGTAGAGAATCTTGACGAAGCCTTCGGGTTCGCCGGCGGCCAGGGCCTTGCCGCTGGCGACGTAGGGGAACTTGCCGACCTTGTACTTGAGGCCCTTCTCCTTGGCGGCGCGCTCGGTGAGACCGATGCTGGCGACCTGCGGGTGGCAGTAGGTGCAGCCCGGGAAGACGCCGACCTTCTTCGGCTTGTGGCCGCTGAAGATGCCTTCCACGGCCTGGATGGCCTCGTAGCTGGCGACGTGGGCCAGCCAGGGCGGGCCAATGATGTCGCCGGCGCCGTAGATGCCTTTGACCGAGGTCTGGTAGCGATCGTCGGTGTGCAGCCAGCCGCGCTCGCTGAGCTTCAGGTCGATGCCGCCCGGCAGCACCGGGCTGACGCCGATGGCGACCAGGGCCACATCGGCTTCCAGGGTCTCGTTGGCGGCGCCTTCGACGGTGATCTTGACGCCCTTGCCGTCCTCGGAGGTGCCGGTGATCTTGGTGTTGGTGAGCAGGCGGATGCCGGCCTTGGTCAGGCTCTTTTCCAGGGCCTGGCTGACCTCGGTGTCTTCGACCGGCAGGATGTTCGGCTGCATTTCGACAACGGTCACCTTGGTGCCGTAGGCGTTGAAGAAGTAGGCGAACTCGATGCCGATGGCGCCGGCGCCGATGACGACAATGCTCTTCGGCTGCTGGGCGAGGGTCATCGCCTCCTTGCTGCCGATGACGGTCTTGCCATTGAAGGGGAAGCCCGGCATCTCGCGGCTCTTGGCGCCGGTGGCGACGAGGATATTGGCGGCCTCATGGACCTCCTTCTTGCCGTCGGCGGCGGTGACTTCCACCTTGCCGGCGGCGGGGATGCTGGCGGTGCCGCGCAGGTAGTCGATCTTGTTCTTCTTGAACAGGAACTCGATGCCCTTGTTGAGCTTGTCGCTGACGCCGCGGCTGCGGCCGATGACCTTGCTCCAGTCGTACTCGATGCTGCCGATCTTCAGGCCGAACTCCTCGGCGCGGTGCGTCAGGGTGTGGTACAGTTCGGCGTTCTTGAGCAGCGCCTTGGTCGGGATGCAGCCCCAGTTCAGGCAGGTGCCCCCGGCGCGGTCGTTTTCGACGCAGGCCACCTTCTTGCCCAGCTGGGCGGCGCGAATGGCTCCGACGTAACCGGCGGGACCGCCGCCAAGGACAATGAGATCGTAGTTCATGAGTGGGTGGGGGAAAGGAACGCCGGAGGAAAGCGCAGGGGCGCGGCCACTTCAACCCAAAGCTGCGCGCCCGCCGGCCGCACAAATCCGCCTTTACACGCCGTTAGGGTTTTTGGTACAACCCAGCCATGACCACCTCCCTGCCCTCCGCCGCGACCTCGCGTCGCCAGTTCCTCCTTCACGGCGCCCAGGCCCTGGCCGCCGGTCTCGCCGCCCCGGCCCTCGCCGAAACCGCCGCCCGTCCCCGCTCCGAGACGCTTGTCCAGCAACTGCACGGCAGTCTCAACGAGGCCCAGCGCAAGGCTCTCTGCTT
>CANNUR010000102.1 GCA_947523045.1 uncultured Prosthecobacter sp. | reverse complement strand
GGCGCCGCCTGCGCCGTCGTGCGAGCCTGGTCGGCAAGCCTGGCGATGGCACGATCCGCCTGCTCAAGTTCGCGCAACTGTCCGGCGCGCTCGGCCGGATCGACCGAGCGGGTCAGGCGGTGCAGCGTCAGCGCCAGGGCGTCCTCCTCGACCTGGGCCTCGTGCAGCAGGCGGGTGACGAGCACCTGCTCGCGCATGAGCTCCTCGGCATTGAGACGGATGGAGCGGCCCTCGCGCACGGCCAGCCAGCCGGCGGCGCCAAGCAGCAGCATGACTGCACCAAAACCGGCAACCAGGCCGGTCAACACCGTGCGCTCATCAACGCGCCGACCGAGGATGAACCATTCGTCCGCCATGGCACGCTCCTCAGTCGATCAGGCCGTTGCGCATGGCAAAGCGCACCAGCTCGCCGATCGAGTGCAGGTTGAGCTTTTCCATGATGCGCGACCGGTGCGCCTCGACCGTGTACACGCTGAGATGCAGGGCGCTGGCGATCTCCTTGTTGGTCTTGCTTTCGGCAATGAGCTGAAGGACCTCGCGCTCGCGCGTGGACAGCAGGTCAACCGGATTGCTGACATGCTTGCGGTAGTCCTCGAGCACGGCATCGGAAACCTCGGGACTGAGCCAGCCCTTGCCGACTGCGACAGCGCGCACGGCAGACAGGAAATCGCTCTGACTGGAGTCCTTGAGCAGGTAGCCGTGTGCCCCCGCACGCAGGATCTCGCGCACGTAAACGGCGTCCTTGTGCATTGACAGGGCCAGGATGCGGGTGCGCGGGCTGGTCTTGGCAATCCGGCGCGAGGCCTCGATGCCGTTCAACTCGGGCATGGTCACATCCATGACCACGACATCGGGCTTGAGCTGCTCCGCCATGTCGACCGCCTCGCGGCCGTTCGAGGCTTCGCCGACCACCTCCATGTCCCACTCCGCCGCCAGGATGTGGCGGAATCCGTTGCGCACAACGGCATGGTCATCGGCCAGCAGGATGGACAGGGGCTTGGAAGGCACGTGTCAAGGTAACGATGCCTACGGCCGCTTCCAGCCCTGTTTTTTGGGGGTGTGTGCGCAGTTCCAGCCTGCCTTCAGATGCCCGCATGCATCGGCAACGGCGCCGTCTGTCCAAAGCGAGTGACCTTCGGCACACTCGCGCTCCACCGCGCACGGTGAGCCCCTTCAGACCAGCAGATCGTTCAAGACATGGCCGTGCACGTCGGTGAGACGGCGGTCAATGCTGTTGTGGCGCACGGTCAGGCGCGCGTGATCGATGCCGAGCAGGTGCAGCACGGTGGCGTGGATGTCGTAGACGCTGGTGGCGCGGGCGGGATCGGCGGGGCGGAAACCCCAGGCATCGCTGTCGCCGTAGGTGCCGCCCTTGACGCCGCCACCGCACAGCCAGTTGGTAAATACGAAGGGATTGTGATCGCGCCCCCGGCTACCCTGCGAACAGGGCATGCGACCGAACTCCGTGGTCCAGAGGATGACCGTGTCCTCCAGCATGCCGCGCTGCTTGAGGTCCTGGATCAGGGCCGCGGTGCCGCGCGCCATGCCCAGCGCGAGCGGCTCGTGATCGCGCCGGACATCCTCATGGCTGTCCCAGTTGCGGCGCGGGAAGCCGTTGTCATTGCCGCTCCAGATCTGCACGAAACGGACGCCGCGCTCGAGCAGGCGACGGGCGACCAGGCACTTGCGACCAAAGAACTCGGTCTCGGCCTTGATGTTGATCGTCGTGTCGTCGACCCCGGGCCCCTCGGGGGCGAGACCGTAGAGCTCGCGGATGTGGCGCGGCTCACGCGAGACGTCGAGGGCATCCGTGGCACTGAGCTGCATGGCGGCGGCCAGTTCGTAACTGCGCACACGCGCGAGCAGACGGTCGTCACCGGCACGCTCGAGGGCATGGGCGGTGTTGAGTCGGGCCAGCACGTCAAGACCTGCACGATCGGCCGCCGCCGTCACCGAGGCCGGCGGCTGCAGGTCGGCGATGGGCTGCGCGCTGCCCGGGCGAATGACCGTGCCCTGGTGCTGGGCCGGCAGGAAGGCGCTGGCCCAGTTCTTGGCGCCGTTGGAAGCGAGGCCGCGGTGGTCGGGCAGGACGACGAACGAGGGCAGGTTGTCGCTCTCGCTGCCAAGCGCATGACTGACCCAGGAACCCGCGCTGGGAAAGCCGGGCAGTTGAAAGCCGGTCGTCTGCAGCAGGGTGCCCTGGCTGTGCACGCCGGTCTTGCCGACGACGTTGTGGATGAAGGCCAGGTCATCGACGACAGCCCCGAGCGGGGCGACGATGTCGCTCAGGGCCTTGCCCGACTCGCCATGGGGTCGGAAGGCCCAGGGACTGGCGAAGCAGGCTCCGGGCGTGCTTTGGAACAGCTCAACCTTCTCGCCTGGATCCCAGGGTTGACCATCCTTCTGGTTGAGCAGCGGCTTGTGATCCCAGAGATCGACATGGCTGGCCGCGCCGGCCATGAACAGTTGAATGACGCGCTTGGCACGCGGCGGATGATGCAGGCCGGTGCCCAGCACGCCGGGGGCGGCAAGGGCGCCGTCGCGGTGCAGCAGATCGGCGAGCGCGAGCCCGGCGAAGGAGGCGAGGAAATCGCGGCGGTGCATGGGATCAGTCGAGGTAGACGAAGGCGTTGAGGTTGAAGACCACGCGGGCGAGCGCGGCGGGGCCGTGCGCCTGCAGGTGGCCGGTGAGCGCCGCGCGCTCGTCCGCGGTCGGCGAGCGCCCAAGCGCGATTTGAAAGGCAAAGGCGACCGGATCCGGGGCGCGCGCCAGGCGTTCGCCGAACTGGACCGACATGGCCTCGACGAGGCGGTTGTTCCACTGGGCGAGCGCCTGCAGGGCGGTGGTGGATTCATCGCGCCGAGGCACGCTCTGCGAGGGATCGGCGCAGTCGAGGCTGGTGAGGAAGGGCTGTGGCTGGCTGCGCACGATGAAACGATAGATGCTGCGGCGATGACCGGCGGCATCGTTGGGGTCGTGCAGGTGGTACTGATAGTGCGGCGAATGCTGCGGCTTTTCGATGACGAAATCCTGGAAGCTCGGTCCGCCGCGCGGTTCGAGGCGCAGCACACCGGCGGTGCTCAGCAGGCTGTCGCGGAACTCCTCGGCGCTGAGCCGGCGGCGGTTGGCGCGCCAGAGCCACTCGTTGTTGGCATCGAGACGGGCGTTGGCCGCGTCGTGCACGGAGGCCCGTCGGTAGGCGCGACTGGTGACCAGCAACCGGACCAGGCTCTTCAGCGAATGCCGAGGATCGTCGCGCAGGCGGGCGGCTAGCAAGTCAAGCAGTTCCGGATGCGTGGGCGGCTGGCCCATGCGGCCGAAGTCATTCGGCGTGCCAACGAGGGGTTGACCGAAGGTCCACAGCCAGACCCGGTTGACGATGCTGCGCCAGAACAGCGGGTTGTCGCGCGAGGCAATCGCCTGCGCCAGTGCAGCGCGTGCAGCGGACTCGGGGGCGTCCGGCGGCAGATCGATCTGCTCCTCGGCACCCGGCCAAAGCGGTGGCAGACCGGGCCACATGCGTTCGCCGGGCGAACGGATGTCGCCGCGCTGCAGCAGGCGGATTTCGCGTGGCTTGCCACCCGTGGCGAGGAAGCGGCCCTGCACGGTGAAATCCGTGGCGGCGGCATAGACGAGTTCACCCTTGGGGAAGGCGGCGAGTTCAGGATTCAAGGCTGCCAGTTCCCTGGTGAGCGCGGCCAGCCGCGCGTCGCGGGCCGGGTCGGCCAGCTCACGCTCGATGGTGGCTTTCTGCGCCTCCAGATCACGCAGTTCCGCCAGGGCACTGGGATCACCGACCTCGCGATGCCAGATGCCATCGGTCAGGTTGGCACGTCCCCAGCGCGGGCCCGCTTCAATGCTGTCGAGCGCACCGACCGCGGCCCCCTCGGCCAGGTTGTCGTGGTTTTCACCGCCGATCGCCTGCAGTTCACCGAGGGCAAAAATATAGTCCTCCTGACGCAGCGCGAGGCGGGTGGCGGTGACCCGAAGGTAGCGCAGCGGTTCTCCGCCAACATCCAGCACGATCTCGCCGTGGCGCGGATTGGGTTGGTCGGCCGCGGTGGCGTCGTGGATCAGGCGCACGCCCTTCTTGAACTCCGCATCGTTGCAAGCCTCGACCCTGTAGCGGACCGGAAAGCCAAAACCCGCACCAATGCCGTTGTAGGTGTCGTAGGCGGGAATGAGGCGCACCTGTTCCACCCCCTGCACCCTGCCGAGATCCACCTGCACCCATTTCACCGTGTCCGGCACCTTCGAGATCTGGCTGTGCCAGCCGTACTGAGGGCGCAGCGGCGAACCGTGTTTCGCCTTCAGCTCGTTGAGCCGGCGCTCAATGCCGGAGGTGCGCGCGCCGAGTTCGCGCTTGGCCTCGCCGGTCAGTTTCGCCTGCTCGGCCCTGAGCGCGTTGATCCGCGCCAGCAAAACATTGCGGCGCTGTTCCTGGTCCGGAGGCAGGCCGCTGTAGACACGGTCGGCACGGTCCACCGCGGCGAAGACGGCATGCAGGCGGTAATAGTCCGGCATCGTCACGGGATCAAACTTGTGATGATGGCACTGGGCGCACTGCACCGTCGTGCTGGTGAAGACATTGAAGACCGCGGAGATCATCTCGTCGCGATCGAGGTGCTTGGCGATGCGGCCGTCGATCTTGCCCTCGCCAACCTCGGTGTGACCAATGAAATCCCAGGGGCCGGCGGCGAGAAAACCCAGCCCGAGCACACCCTCAGGGTCGCCGGGGAACAAGGCGTCGCCGGCGATCTGTTCCTGAACGAAGCGATCGTAGGGCTTGTCGGCGTTGAAACTGCGAATGATGTAGTCGCGGTAGGGCCAGGCGTTCAACCTGGGCTTGTCCTTGTCATAGCCGTGCGTCTCCGCATAACGGACGAGGTCGAGCCAGTGCTGGCCCCACTTTTCGCCAAAGGCCGGGCTGGCCAGAAGGCGGTCGACGCGCTCCGCCCAGGCGGCGTCGGTGAGCCGGGTCGAAGGCTCCGGCAGGTCCGCCGGGGACGGCGGCAGACCGGTGAGGTCGTAACTCAAGCGGCGCACCAGCGTCGCCGCGTCAGCCTCAGGCACCGGAGTCAAGCCCCGCTCGGCCCGTTTCGAGTCCAGGCGGGCATCGACGGGATGCAGCTTCGGATCCGTTGGCGGCGAACTTTCAATCGCCCGCAGGCTCCACCAGTCCAGATCGCGCGCCGGCTTGTCGGCAAGCACGCGCGCCTCCGGCCAGGGCGCGCCGGCCTGCACCCAGGCGCGCAGGATGCCGACCTGCGCGGCAGTGAGCGGCTTTTCCTTGCGCGGCATGGCCGGCTTGGCGCCGCTGACCTGTTCCATGAGGACACTGACGTCAGGCCGGCCCGGCACCAGGTGTTCCAAAACCGCCGCGCGGCTGTCGAGACGAACGTCGCCCTCGGCGCTGGCCGCATCGTGGCAGGCCAGGCAGCGCGACTCCAGAATCGGTGCCACCTCGCGCTCAAAATCAGGTGCGGCAACCGCAACCGTGGCGATCAGCAGCAGGAAACCGGTACGAAACATCATGCGCTTGAATACGGCGGAGAACGGCGCATTTCCTGCCACGGCATCACGTCACAGCAGGCCGTCCTTGAGCGCCTTCGCCACCGCCCCCTGCAGGGTGTTGACATGCAGCTTGCGGTAGATGCGGCGCAGGTAGTTGTCGACGGTGTGCACGCTCAGGTCGAGGCGGGCGGCGATCTCCTTCTTCGTCAAGCCTTCGGACATCGCCTGCAGCACCTCGCGCTCGCGTTCGGACAGCACCGATTCCGGCGCCTGCCGCCGGCCGCTGAGGCGGTCGAGCACCTTGCGCGCCACCTGCGGATGCATGGGTGACCCGCCCTCGCGCACTTCCTCGACCGCGCGCACCACGGCCTCGACCGGTTCCGACTTGAGCAGGTAACCCGAGGCGCCGGCGCAGATCGCGGCAAAAATCTTGTCGGCATCGTCGAAGACCGTGAAGACCACGACCTCGGCGCTGGGCAGGGCAGCCTTCAGCAGCGGCAGCGCCTCCAGCCCCCCGAGACCGGGTAGACCCAGATCGAGCAAGAGGACGTCGGCCACCGCGCCGCCGGCCACCGCCGCCAGCGCGTCCTCGGCTCGCGCAAAGGTCTGCACCCCCCAGTCGGGCCTTGCCTGGCGCAGGGCGAGCACCAGTGATTCGCGCAGGGCGCGATGGTCTTCAATGAGCCAGAGGTCCATGAGGCGGTGGGCAGATCAGTTCCAGGCGTGTACCGCCCCCGGGGCGGGCGGTGATGACGATGCGCCCCTGCAAAACGCCGGCCCGGTGGCGGAGATTGCCGAGACCGGAACCTGCGGCAAAGTCAGCGGCCTGTTCGTCGAAGCCAACGCCATCGTCTTGCAGCGTCCATACGAAGGCATCCGGCCGCCATTCCTGCCGCACCGACACGCGTTGCGCCCGGCTGTGACGGGCAGCATTGGTCAGGGCTTCGCGAACAAACAGCAGCACCTCACGCGCCCAGTCGAGCGGCAGTTGCCCCTCGGGCGGCACTCCCACCGTCTCCACCGCCACCTCGGTTACGGCCGGCTCCAGCCACTGACGCGCCGTCGCGCGCAAACGAGCGGTGAAATCGCGGGCATCGCCACCGCCTGGTGCAATTAACCAGACCAGATCGCGCATGACCAGCTGCAACTCGCGGGTGCCGGCGGCAATCTTCGGCAGGGCGGCGGCATCGCCCTGGCCGGCAAGCAAGGATAGATGACTGAGCTGGGATCCCACCTCGTCGTGCAGGTCTCGAGCCAGGCGCTCGCGCAGCCTTTGCCGAACCCGCTTCTGACGCTGGTGCATCCAACCGAGCAGGGCAGCCGTGAAAACCAGCATCAATCCGGCACCGCCCCCAAGGCTGCGCAACACGGCGCGCTGATGCTCGCGATCCAGCAGGGCGAGACGCTGGCGGGCCACCTGCAGCGAGTGAACCACCTGCAAACGCTGGCTGGCTTGCTCGAGCCATTGGGGCCAGGCCAGCAGCTCGCGCCGGCTGTCATGGCCGTCCACCAAGGCCTGCGACGACCAGGAACTGGCGGACACCTGATCCGAACAGGCGACCTCACGACCCAGCGCGAGATTGCGGCCGCCCGCCCACACCTGCAGTTCAGCGAGGGCAAAAATGTAATCCTCACTGCGCTGCCAAAGTTGCTCGGCGGTGACCCGCACCCGCCGGGCCGGGCGACCGCCTGCCGGCAGGCAGACAGCGGCATCGCCGGGATTGGGCGAATCATCCAGGGCCGTCTGCAGGGTGAGGGCTGGCCCGGATTCCGGCACCAACTCGACCCTGTAACGCGGCGGGAAGCCGAAACCGGCGACATCGGCGAAATCGACCGGCCGGGCCGGCACCAGGCGCACCTCGTCGATCGCGGCTTCAGCCTCAAGATCCACCTCAACCCATTTCGGCACGGCCTCCGGCGATGATTCAATCCGACTGTGAAAACCGTTCGCCGAGGCGGCCCGCGCGCCCTGGAGATTGCCGAACCAGAGAAAGCCATCGGTGAGGTTCTCCGGCTGCCAGCGCGGCGGATTGAGAATGCCCTCGCTGGCGCGCACCGGCACCCCAAGCGCATGATTGGCGCCGCCGGCAAGCAGGACGACCTCACCCAGGGCAAAAAACCGGCCTCGGCCGCGCGACTGCCCCCCGCGAATCTCCAGGCGCAGCCGGCGGATCAGCGCACCCGCCAGTGGCAGGCGCAGAAAGGGCGGATCGTACCCCGCGTCGCCCTCCGGCTGCCGCCATTCAGCCAGCGGCTGGAAGACCTGATCCTCGCCAGCACCAAGCACGCGCAGTTCCGGGGGGAAGCCACTGGCGGCATCGCCAGGGTCAGCGGTGCGAGCAGGAAACAATACAACCTCATCGAGGGCCACCTCACGCCGGAGGTCCAGTTCGATCCAGGCGGGGTCACCACTGCGCCCATGGAAACCGAGCCGCTGGTGCGGCTGCGCCGCGACCCTCGGCTCTGGCAACCGGGTGAGCCGGGCTTCCATGGCAGCCACCTCCTCCGCCAGCCGTTGCCGCTCACCGTCCTCCAACAGCCGTTCGAGCCCACCGCAGCCCGCCGACAGCAGCGGCAGACCGGCGAGCAGCAGGCGAAAAACGCGATGGACCGACATCCCATCACTGTGGCAGGCTCCATCATCGGTCGCCAGCACGGAAGGGTGGCGCAATGGCGTCACAACACGGTGGAGGACTGGGAGAAATCCGTTGACGGCCGACGCTGCTGTGTCAAACTCCGCCTCCCACGCCCCGGTGAAAGCGGCCTCCGCCCCTCGCCGGCAACCCGTGACTACCAAGCCCATGAAAGAACAAGGACATCCCACGGTTTACGAAACCACGATCACCTGCACCTGCGGCGCGGTGTTCAACACCATCTCGACGGTGCAGAACCTGCGCATTGGCATCTGTGCCGCCTGCCACCCCTTCTTCACCGGTGAGCAGCGCTTCATCGACACCGCCGGCCGCGTCGACAAGTTCGCCCAGCGCTACGGCAGCACCCGCGCGCGCCGCTCGTCGCCCAAGCTCAGCGACGCCAGCGCCTCCTAGCCTTCCCGGCCTTTTTCTAAACGGTGTCCGCGCCCAGCGCCGGACACCGTTTTTCTTTGCCTGAGAACCCATGGACTACCGCGCCATCCTCGAAACCAAGCGCGCCCGCTTCCGCCTGCTTGAGGAGTTGATGGGGCAGCCCGGCTTTTTCGACGATCCGAAGAAGGCCGGCGAACTCACGCGCGAACACCGCCAGCTCGACAGCCTGCTGCAGAACTGGGACGCCTACCAGCGCCAGCTCACCGAACTCGAGGACAGCCGCGCGCTGGCACACGGCGAGGACGCCGAAATGGCGGAGCTGGCGCGTGCGGAGCTGCCCGCCCTGGAGGCAGGGGTCGCCGAACTCGAGAAGGCGGTGCAATTCGCCATCCTGCCGCCCGACCCGCTCGAAGGCCGTGACGCCCTGGTGGAAATCCGTGCCGGCACCGGAGGCGACGAAGCCTCGCTGTTCGCCGCCGACCTGGCGCGGCTGTACACCCGCTTCGCCGAAGCGCGCGGCTGGCGGGTCGAAACGCTGGAGGCAAGCCCATCCGACGTCGGCGGCTACAAGGAGATCGTGCTGAAGATCAGCGGCGAGGACGTCTTCCGCGTGCTCAAGTACGAGAGCGGCGTGCACCGTGTGCAACGCGTGCCGGCCACCGAGGCGCAGGGCCGCATCCACACCTCGGCCGCCACCGTCGCCGTGCTGCCCGAGGCCGATGAAGTGGATCTGGAACTGCGCCCTGAGGAGGTGCGCATCGAAGTCAGCCGCTCCTCCGGCGCCGGCGGCCAGGGGGTCAACACCACCGACTCCGCCGTGCAGGTCATGCACCTGCCGACCGGCCTCATCGTGCGCTGCCAGGACGGCCGCAGCCAGATCAAGAACAAGGAGAAGGCCCTCACCATCCTGCGCTCGCGCCTGCTGGAGCGGCGCCAGCAGGAAGAGGCGGAAAAGTACTCCGCGCACCGCCGCAGCCTAATCGGTTCAGGCGGCCGCGAGGAGAAG
>CANNUR010000101.1 GCA_947523045.1 uncultured Prosthecobacter sp. | reverse complement strand
GCGGCGGAACCCGCGCGACCGACCGCGCCGGTGCCCGCGAAACCGTCGCCCACCGCCTCGCCGGTGGCCCAGGCCTATCTCTATCTCGAACCCCATCAGGCACGCTTTGAGGTTTTGTACGATGCCGAAACTGCGCTGCGGCTGATCGATCCGGCCCTGGCATCGCCGCCTGTGCTTGATGCCGCCTTGCGCCAGCGATTGGCCAAAGAGATGGCGACCCGGGCCGAGGCCTGGTGCAGCCTGAAGGCGGATGGACGCGAGATGGCGCGCTCGGCAGCCTATCCGGTGCTGTTGACCGGCAAGCCGGGGGCGACACAGCCGGTGGAGGGTGAGCAAGATCTGCCGCTGGCGAGCACCATGCTGGGCCTGGCTTGGAGCTTTGAGCTGCCGCCGATGCCAGAGCAGGTGGCCGTCGCCTGGCAAGGACATCTGCCGGCCGCCGGCAAGTTGCCGGTCCGCATCCTCTATGGACCGAAGAGCGAGCCGGCGGAGATCAGCCGCAGCAGCCCTGGCTTCACCTGGCGCAGTCTTGGCCGACTGCCGCGCCCGCAGCCGTTGGTGGCGGTTCCAAACACGGTTACCGCCGCGTGGCATCTGCCCCTGGGCTTCCTGCTCTGGTGCCTGGCTGGCGCGGGGTTTGCCTGGTCTGCCCGTCGCCGCCGCGCCCGTCTGTTCGGCGGTGGGTTGCTCTACATCATCCTCTGGGGGGCGGGTGCGGTGGTGCTCTGGCCCCGCCTGGTACTGCCGCTGGCACCCCGCGGGGGCGTGGCGGTGGACAATCCCGCAGGAGCGGCGGCCGTGCTGTCGCCACTGCTGCAAAACGTCTACCGCGCCTTCGACCACCGTTTGGAATCGGCCATCTACGATGTCCTCGCGCGCAGCGTCGATGGCGAGCTGCTGCGCCGGCTCTACCTGGAAACGATCGAGGCCCTCAGCCTGGAGGGACGTGAGGGGGCGCGGGTGACCGTCAAGGAGTTCAGTGCCGAAGTCGACGCGGTCGAACCGGCCGAGCAGGGGTTCATCGCCGACTGCCAGTGGACGGCCCTCGGCACGGTCGGGCACTGGGGGCACGCTCACACCCGGGTCAACCGCTACAAGGCGCGGGTGACGGTGTCTGCCGTGCGTGGCGAGTGGAAACTGACAGCCCTCGAGGTGCTTGAGGCGCGCCGTCTGTGAGGTCCGCGACCCGCATTTGCCCCGACTCCGCTTTTGACAAAGCCCCCCCGTGGGGCATGCTGGGATTCCCTTGAAACGCGTCCTTTTCGTCTGCACCGGAAACACCTGCCGCAGTCCTCTGGCGGAGGTGCTGTTCCGCGACCTGACCCGGGAACGCGACGATTATGAGGTGCTAAGCGCCGGGGTTGGCGCCTTTTCAGGCCAGCCCGCCAGCCGGCACGGCCAGGAGTTGGCACGTGAGCGCGGGCTCGACCTCTCCGGTCACCGTAGCAAGGCGGTCACCGTCAATTTGGTGGACGCCGCCACGCACATCTTTGCCATGAGCCGCGGCCACCTCGCCGACTTGCTCGACACCTATCCGGAGGCGGAGGACAAGATGTACCTGGTCAGCGAGTTTGCGGCCGACGACGAGCTGCGCGGCCGCGACTTGACCGACCCCTTCGGCGGGGGCTTGGAAGACTATCGCGAGACGCTGGCCCGCCTTGAACGCCTCCTGCCCAGCGTCTACCAGTTCATTGAACAGACCTGGAAGCCTTCCGCCGGCGACGCCCGTTGATTCGTCCTGACAGCCCGTCTTTTCCATGCCTGAATTGCCCCACACCCTCGCCATCGGCGCCGACCACGGCGGCCTTGAACTGAAGAACGCCGTCGTCGCCCACCTGCGTGCCGGCGGTTACGCGGTGGAGGATCTGGGCACCCACGACATGACCTCGGTCGATTATCCGGATTTCGCCGCCCTGGTCAGCGAGCGCGTGCTCGACGGCCGCGCTGACGCCGGCATTCTGGTGTGCACGACCGGCATCGGCATGTGCATCGCCGCCAACAGGCACGCCGGCATCCAGGCCAGCCTGGTCCATGATCCGGAAACCGCCGCGGTCACCCGCGAGCACAACGCCAGCAACGTCCTCTGCCTCGCCGGCAAAACGACCTCCGTCGCGCAGGCCGCGGCCATCGTTGATGCCTGGCTGAAAACCCCCTTTGCCGGTGGCCGTCACGGTCGCCGGGTTGATAAAATGAACACCCAAGCCCACCCCCTCAGCCTCCTCGCCCTCTCCGATCCCGCCGTCGCCGACATCATCCGCGACGAACAGCAGCGCCAGCAGGATCACATCGAGCTCATCGCCAGCGAAAACTTCACCAGCCGCGCCGTCATGGCCGCGCAGGGCAGTTGCCTGACCAACAAGTACGCCGAGGGCTACCCGGGCAAGCGCTGGTACGGCGGCTGCGAGGAGGTCGACCGCGTCGAGCAGCTCGCCATCGACCGCGCCTGCCAGCTCTTCGGCGCCAAGTTCGCCAACGTCCAGCCGCACTCCGGCTCCCAGGCCAATGCCGCGGTGTACTTCAGCGTGCTGCAGCCCGGCGACAAGGTGCTGGGCATGAACCTCGCCCACGGCGGCCACCTCACCCATGGCAACCCCGCCAACTTCTCCGGCCGCTTCTACAACTTCTGCCAGTACGGCGTCAGCCCCGACGACGCGCGCATCGACTACGATGAGCTCGCCGAGGTCGCCAAGCGTGAGCAGCCGAAGATGATCACCGCCGGCGCCTCCGCCTACCCGCGCGTCATCGACTTCGCCCGCATGGCCGAGATCGCCAAAAGCGTCGGTGCCTACCTCTTCGTCGACATGGCCCACATCGCCGGCCTGGTCGCCGGTGGCGCCCACCCGAGCCCGATGGAGCACGCCGACTTCGTCACCAGCACCACCCACAAGTCCCTGCGCGGCCCGCGCGGTGGCCTCATCCTCACCAACAACGAGGAGCTGTTCAAGAAGATCAACAGCCAGGTCTTCCCCGGCGTCCAGGGCGGTCCGCTCATGCATGTCATCGCCGCCAAGGCGGTCTGCTTCGGCGAATGCCTGCGCCCCGAGTTCAAGGACTACACCCGCCAGGTCGTCGCGAACGCCCAGGCCCTCGCCGCGGCCCTCGCCGCGCGTGGTTACCGCATCGTCAGCGGTGGCACTGACAACCATCTCATGCTCGTCGACCTGCGCCCGAACGGCCTCAATGGCAAGGTCGCCAGCGACACCCTCGATCGCGCGGCGATCACGGTGAACAAGAACGGCATCCCCTTCGACACCGAGAAGATCACCCTCGGCGGCGGCATCCGCATCGGCACGCCGGCGGTCACCACCCGTGGCATGAAGGAAGCGGAAATGGAACTCATCGCTGGCTGGATCGATCGCGCCCTGCGTCACAAGGACGACGAGGCCGTGCTCGCCCAGATCCGCGCCGAGGTGTCGACCACCAACCAGCGTTTCCCGCTGCCCTGAACCGTCGGTGGCTCCCCGCTCAGGGGAGCTGGACGGCGGTGCTGCGTGGCGACTCGTTGCCGGCCGCATCGAGGAAGCTCAGTTCGTAACTGCCGGCGGCAGGGGCAGGGATCTGCATGGGCCGATCCGCGAGCAATTCCGGTGGCGGTGCGTCGCGTGAGGTCGCCAGGTGGGCGTCGGCTTTGACACCCTGCTCACGCCAGAGCTTGCCGTCACGGTACACCCGCAGCGCCCGCAGGCCGCCGGCGGCTTCGGGATCGACCTGCCAGTGCAGGCGTCCGCCTCCCTGGGGCAGGGCTTCGACCTGCAGTTGCGGGGCGTACAGCGATGGCTGGACGGGGTGCAGCGTGCCCTGTTCGGAGAACTCGCGCCAGAGCGCGGCAAAGGTCGGGCCCGGCAGCCAGGTGAGTGACGGATCGCGCAATGCCGCCTCGTTTGCAGGGCGGGTTTCGAGGCTTGCCAGATCGGCATAGACCGGAGGTTCGGTGCGACCGCTGAGCACGGTGTCAAAGAAGCCCAGGCTCATCAGCCGGGAGTCATCGCAGCCGTGCTCGGAGCGCGGATCAATGACCCGGGTCACCCGGCCGCCGGCGCTGCGCAGGTCGTGAAACATGAGGTTCATTGGTCCCCAGGACACATGGTGCTTGGAAGGCGGTACGGACTCGCGTTTGCCCCAGACAAAGAGCAGGGGCAGGTCGCGGGCAACCCCGAGGAAGCGCTGGCGAAATTCCGCCACGCCGAACTGCTTGTGGCAGCCGCCGCGGAACGACGCGGCCAGCACCCGGCCGGGATGACGCACGATCATCTGCGCCGACCAGCTCGAGCCGCCGGAATGACCCCAGAACAGCCAGGGGGCACTGGACAGTTCGGGCCGGCCAAGGCGACGTCCGAAATCCTCCAGAGCGGTGAACAGCGCGCGCTCCGAGCCGCTGTCGGGATCGTTCCATTCGTCGCAGTTGCCGGCCACCTGGTACATTGGCACCAGCAGGGCGCAGCCGTGCTTCCGCGCCAGGGCCCGCCAGTGCGCGTCGAGCGTCACCGGCGGATGCTTGTCCGGCGAGGCATTCGTGCAGCCGTGCTGATGGATGATGACCGCACGCACAGGCGTGGCCCCCTCGGGCAGCCAGCAGGAAAACTCGGCCGAAACAAAGCGGTCGCCCGCCCCGGGTGGCAGGGCGAGTTCGAGCCGACGGCCGTCGGGCCGGGTAGCGGCGGAGCTGGCGGTCGCGGCGATCAGGACGGCGGCCAGCGCGGGGCGCCACAGGGGCAGGGCAAGATGAAGCGGCATGGTTGGGATCGTCATGGATGGACGAGCCGCCGCCACAGGTCGAGCAGGAAGTCACCGCGCGTGGTGGTGAGGTTTGCAGACTTCCGGGCCTCCGACTCCTGAACGGCACGGGTCAGGGCGGCGGTGTCGATCTTGCCCGCCTGCAGCCGGGCGAACCCCTGGCGCCAGGTTTCGGCCAGAGCCTCGGTCAGCGGTTCGGCAAGCCGGGCGTCGTAGTCGGCGAAGAAGCCGCGCGTGGCAAAGTACTGGGCCGCGGTGACCCGCGGATCGTCGCTGGCGACATCAAGATCATTGAAGAAAGCCAACATCGTGCGGCGCCCGGCCAGTGCCCGCGTCAGTCGCTCGCGATCGAGCAGGGCCGGGGCAACCCCGTCCGCCTTGGCCAGCGCCACGGCGACACCCGCCGATTCACCGATCTGCATCCAGGTGGGCTCCAGCCGGATCGTGCCCCAGGCCACATGGGTGCAACTCAGGCAGACCGGCACGAGCAGGTTGTCCAGCGCTTCGGGCAGCAGGGTGTCGTAGGCGACCTGACCCGGAAAGGTTTCATGATGCAGCATCATCTTGCCCTCATCGAGACTGCCGTCGACCCGGTCGAGACTGCAGGCGTGCGTGTCCAGGTACCACTCGGTGATGGTCATGCTGTCGCGATGGCTGGGCGCGCGCCGGCCACCAGGGGCGAGACTGGCATCGTGCTGGGTGAAGGTGGCCCGCCCCACCAGCCGGCGCGCTTCGCGCACGTAGAATTCGTATGGGCGGTGGCCGTGGTCCACATGCTCGTCCCTGGCGAGACCGAGCCGGCCAAAGAAGGCGCGGCGCTCGGCCGGCACGCTCGGATCGTTCTGCAAAAACCACAGCAGGCCAAGGGTGGCGTTCCAGTGCGCATCCATCACCCGCTGGCGTGTGGTCCAGTCGCCCTCGATATAGTCCTGATGCGGTCCGACCAACTGGGGGCGATTCCAACCGATCTTGTTGTTGGGCAGGGGTTGGACGAGCGAGCCGAAATCCAGCCTTTTCAGCGCCTCCGGATCGTAGTTGGCAGGCTTCTCGACCGGCAGACGGTTGGCGGGATCGGAGGAGAGGGTGGTGCGGTAGTTGAAGGCCTGTACCAGGCGGTCGCCCTCGCCGGCCCGCGCGTCCGCTTGGATGGACTGGAAACCGTCGAAACGCCGCAGCTTCAGCGAGTCATGCAGCGCCACGGTGCCGGCATCGACATGGGCTGGACGTTCCTTGACCGCTTTCATGAAAATCCGTCCGGCATGCGGCTCGTTGAACTCGGCCCGGCTTTCACGGCCAACCCGGTAGGGCACTCCGGCCAACGGCAGCAGGTCGCCCTCGTAACTGCAGTCGGCAAAGGCCGCGGCTTCGATCGTTTCCGCCGGTTCGCCCCGCGGCGTTTGCAGGACCATCGACCGCAGCAGGCGCCCCTCGCGCGGCAAAGACTTCGGCAGACGCTGGCGCAGCACGTGCAGGCGCGGTTCACGGGCGACAAGTTCCGTCAGGATCTGTTCCGCCACCCTCGATTCAAACTTGCCGTTGGTGTGGCCGCTTTTGCCGGGCAGGGCGGCGCGATACTGCGGTGAATCCTCGCCGTAGGTGGTGCGATAGTGATCGAAGATCGCCTGGCGGACCTCGTCGTAAATGGGCGCTCGCCGGCCCTCCCACTGCGTGTCCCAGACGCCGAGACCGCTCGCCAGAATGCCGCCGAGGTGGTCGTGCCGGTTCACCAGGATCACGTCCAGACCCTCGCGCGCGGCGCGCACGGCCATGGCAATGCCACCCGGCGTGCCGCCGTAGATGCAGAGGTCGGCGTGCAGGGTTTCGGCGGCCGCCGGGGACAAGGGCAGGAACAGGAGCGCGGTGAGCAGGGCTTGCAGGCGCTGGCGGAGGGATGGGGCTGGCATGGCAGGCAGGATCAAGGTGCCAACGTGGGGGCGTGTCGTCTCTAACGGGTCAACAAAATGAACCAGTTGGGTAGAGCGGAAACACCCATGGCTGTTCCGGCGTTGTTTCGGTCATCATGAGGGGTCTTCTGCTTCGTTGCACGATTTGGCATGGCCTGTTGCTCGGTCTGGCATCGGGGGCCGTGCCGTCTGCTTCTGTTCCCGGGGTCGCCTGGCAGCGACTGAGCGACCGCGAGGCCGAGGTGGCGGGCTGGTCGCGGCCGGCACTGGCGGGGGCACGCGAGTTTTCAGCCACGCTCGACACCGAGGCGGTGATGATCGTGGTGGGTGGCAAGGTGTTGGACGAGTGGGGCGCGGTGGATCGCAAGTTCAATGTCCACTCGATCCGCAAGAGCCTGCTCAGCGCGCTCTGCGGCTTGCAGGTCGCCGAGCATCGCCTGAGCCTTGATGCCACGCTGGCGGAACTGGGGATCGACGATCATGCGCCGCTGACCGAAGTCGAGAAGCGCGCCACCGTGCGCCAGCTCCTGCAGGCGCGTTCGGGGGTCTATCATCCGGCCCTGTATGAAACCGCGCGCATGAAGGCCCAGCGACCCCCGCGCCACAGCCACGAGCCCGGGACATTCTGGTATTACAACAACTGGGACTTCAACGCCCTGGGCACGATCTACGAACAGGCCGCCGGCACCGGCATCTACGAGGACTTCGCCCGCCGCATCGCGGGGCCGATCGGCATGCAGGACTATGAACCCTCGGATGGCAGCTATGTCACCGGCGCGGACTCGATCCATCGCGCCTATCCGTTTCGCATGACCGCCCGCGATCTCGCCCGCTTTGGCCTGCTCTACCTGCGCGGCGGCCAGTGGAACGGCGCGCAGGTGCTGCCGGCGGACTGGGTGCGCGAGTCCCTGCAGTCCGCCTCCGACGCCGGCGGCAGCGGCGGCTATAGCTACCTCTGGTGGACCTGTCGCCACGGCCTGCATCTGCCGGGCGTGACCCTGCCGGCCGACAGCTATTCCGCGCGCGGTGCCGGCGGCCATTACCTGCTGGTGTTGCCCGCGCTCGACACCCTCATCGTGCACCGGGTCAATACCGACCTGCCGGATCGGCGTGTGGAAGCAGCCGAGTTCGGCGAGCTGGTGCGACGCATCCTGGCCGCGCGCCGCCTGCCGCCACCCAGCGTGCGGGCAGAGCCGGATCTCGACACGCTGCTGCCGCTGCTGATGACCCGCCATCGCGTGCCCGGTGTGTCGGTGGTGGCCATCGACAACCGGCGCATCGCCTGGGAACGGCACTTCGGCGCACGCCAGGCCGGGCAGGGCGCGGCAGTGACAGCCGACACGCGCTTTGAGGCGGCGTCGATGACCAAGCCGCTCGCCGCCCATGCCGCCCTCAAGCTGGTGGAACAGGGACGCCTCGATCTCGATCGCCCCCTGGTCGCCTACCTGCCCGAGCCCTACCTGCAGGGCGAGCCACTGCATGAAACCATCACCGCGCGCATGGTGCTGTGTCACACCAGTGGATTCCCCAACTGGCGACCCAAGGACGGCGTGCTGAAGGTGCTGCACGAGCCGGGCACGGCCTACCGCTATTCCGGCGAGGGCTTTGTGCTTCTCCAGCGGGTCATCGAGCAGGTCACCGGCGAAGATTATGAAACCCACCTGCGCCGCAGCCTGCTGGAGCCGCTGGGCATGACCGCCAGCAGCCATGTCTGGGACGAGGCCTGGGCCGATCAGGCCGCTGCCGGGCATGACAAAGAGGGCAGGATCAAAACCCCGCGCCGGCTCTATCAACAGCCCAATGCCGCGTTCAGCCTGTACACCACCGCCCGCGATTACGCGGCCTTTCTCATCGAACTCATGCAGACCGATCGCCGTGCCCCGCCTTCGCTCAGCGCCGCGTCCCTGCAACACATGCTCACCCCGGTCAGTCCGCCCACCGGGCGACCGCTCCTGCAACGCCGCGGCAGCACCGGGGAAGGGGAGGTGCGCTTCGGGCTTGGCTGGTCGCTCGAACCGACGGCATCCGGCCTGCGCGTCTGTCACAGCGGCTCCAACGGCACCGGCTTCCGCAGCCATGCCGAGTTCGATCCCGGGCAGGGGCATGGCCTGGTCATCCTGACCAATGCTGACGGCGGCGAAGGCTTTTGGCGTGAGTTGCTCAACCACCTCGGGCGGCCCTGAGGCAGCGTCACTTTTTGCGACGGGGCACAACGGCGCGCTCGGGCGGACTGGCATCGTGCCGGGTGTCGGTCAGCCAGGCTTCGATCTTTTGCTCAAGGCGCGCCACCGTCGCCGGTTGTTGGCCGGCGAGATCGGTGGTTTCACCGGCATCCTTGGCCAAGTCGTAGAGTTCCCAAGGGGCACCGGTCTTGGGGCGCAGCAGCTTGAGAGCGCCTTCGCGCACCGCCTGCGCACTGGCATAGCTGAAAAACAAGCGCTCATGCGGCGAAGCCGCCTCGCCACGCAGGGCGGGCAGGGGATCGCGACCATCGAGCACGCGCTCCTCGGGCCGCGGCAGTCCGGCGGCCGTGAGGCAGAGCGGCAGCAGGTCGAGCTGGGATAGCATGGCATCGCAAGTCTTGCCGGCCGGCAGCCGGCCCGGCCAGCGGAAGATCGCCGGCACGCGCACACCGCCCTCGTAGAGCGAGGGCGCACCGTCGCGGAAGGGCGCGTTCGAGGCCACGCCGAGCCCGTGGGTGGGGCGCAGGATCGCGCCCATGTCGGAGATCAGCATCACCAGGGTCTGCTCACGCTGGCCGGCGGCATCAACACTGTCGAGCACTCGCCCCACCGCCTCATCCAACGCACTGACCAGGGCCAGATAACGATGCTTCTCGTTGGGGTCATCGGCCGGCCAGCCATACTTTTCCAAGTGGCGACCCGGCACCTGCCATTGCGGCTTTTCCCCGGGCGCGGTGTTGACC
>CANNUR010000100.1 GCA_947523045.1 uncultured Prosthecobacter sp. | reverse complement strand
ACGCAGCACACCGGCGACGGCAAGGCCAACCAGTACTTCCTGCGCGGCTTCAACCTCGATCATGGTACCGACTTCGCCATCAGCCTCGATGGCATGCCGCTCAACTTCGTCTCGCATGCCCACGGCCAGGGCTACACCGACCTCAACCCGGTGATCCCGGAGCTGATCGACAGCATCGCCTACGCCAAGGGCAGTTACACCGCCGCCGACGGCGATTTGTCCTCGGCCGGCAGCGCCAACTTCCGGCTGGTCGACCGCCTGCCGCAGCACCTGCTCAAGGCGGAGATCGGCGAGTACAACTATTACCGGTTGCTCATGGCCGGCAGCCTCACCACCGGCGAAGCCTCGGCCCTGACCTATGGCCTCGAGTACAACACGTACGACGGCCCCTGGGATCAGGCGGAGGAGTTCAACCGCTGGAACGGTCTGCTGCGCTGGGTCGCCGGCGATGACGACAACCGGTTTGCCTTGACGTTCATGGGCTACACCGGCTCCTGGACCAGTACCGACCAGATCCCGGCCGAGGGCAGTGGCGTCGGCCGGTTTGGCACGCTCGATCCCAGCTCCGGCGGCAGCAGCCATCGCTACAGCCTGAATGCCGAACTGGTCACCCGCGAGGACGATGTCGTCACCCGCGCGAATGTGTATGGCATCCACTACGGACTCGATCTGTTCTCCACTTTCCCCTTATTCACGAGGGGCTTGGGGGGCGACCAGTTTGAGCAATCCGAAAGCCGCTGGATCTTCGGCGGTCAGGTGGCGCGCACCTGGGAAAAGCGCGAGATGTTCGGGGTCGAACATGACCTCACCCTCGGCCTGCAGACCCGGCATGATGTGATCGATGGCATTGGCCTTTGGAACACCCGTCAGCGCAACCGCAACGGCCTCATCCGCCAGGATGATTTGCTCCAGCACAACGCCGGGCTCTATGGGGAAGTGCAGAGCCGCTGGCTGCCGAAGTTCCGCACCGTGCTCGGCCTGCGTGGCGACCTGCATCGCTTCGAGAACCGGCGCAGCAGTCTGCCGGGCCAGGAAGGCAGCGACTGGGGCGGGCTGGTCAGTCCGAAGTTCAGCGCGGTCTTCGGTCCCTGGCACGAGACCGAGTACTACCTCAGTTTTGGCACCGGTTTCCACAGCAATGACACCCGCGGCGTCACCGCCTCGCGGCGACCGGCCGATGCCCTCGTACGCACGCTGGGTGGTGAAATCGGGGTGCGTACTCAGGCGGTGCCGGACTTGACCACGACCCTGGCCCTGTTCTGGCTGCGCAGCGACAGCGAGCTGATCTACGTCGGCGATGCCGGCACCAACGAACCCGGCCCGGGCTCGGATCGCTACGGCATTGAACTGGCCAGCTACTGGCGGCCTTGCTCGTGGTTTGGCGCCGACGCCGAAGTGGCCCTGACTCAGGCACGCCTGCGCGGGGTTGGCAGCGACGACCTCGTGCCCAACAGCGTGCCGGTGCTGTTCAGCGGCGGCCTCACCCTCGGGGCCCAGGGCGAGGCCCCGGGCTGGTTTGCCGCCGCGCGTGTGCGAGCCCTGGCGAGGCGACCCCTCGATGAAGCGGGGGATTTCGAAAGCCGCGACAGCTTCCTCGTCAACGCCAGCGTCGGGTATCGTCGCCAGAACTGGGAGGTGGCGCTCGACTGCCTGAACCTTCTCAACCGCGCCGACAACGACATCGAGTACGCCTACGAAAGCCAATTGCGCAACGAACTCGTTCCGGTCAACCGGGTGCATGCCCACCCGATCGAACCGCGCATGTTCCGCGCCCGCGTGACCCTGCGCTTCTGATCCGACTGGACGAATCCGACCAATCTCAGATTGCCGATGCGGATCGGCAATCTGAGATCCCTCAGCCTTCCATCATCCGGCAGGCGGGCAGCCCGGCGCGCAGGTCGCGCCAGGGCGCCTCGCTCGACACGTCCTGCGGGTCGGGCACGGCGGCCAACGCGTCGGGCAGCTTGGCGGGCGACAGGATGGCGAGGAAGACCAGCGGTTCGTCGTGCGGGTTGTAGGTGGCGTGCACAACGCCCGGCGGGATGTGCGCCATTTCGCCGGCACGCAGCACGCGCTTTTCCTCGCCCACCCACTGCTCGGCGCGACCGTACACGACGTAGATGATCTCCTCGCGGTGCGGATGGAAGTGGAAGGGGTGGCAGTGCCAGGGATCCATGTTGGCGCGGACCAGCAGCAGCTTGTCGGCCTCAACCAGATCCTGGCGGCACAGCCACTCGTTGTGCGTCCACGGATTCGTTTCGCGGGCGGCGTCGTCGATCGTCACAAAGCGGGCAGGGGAGTCAGACATGCCGGCACTCTGGCGGGTTCGCCCACAATGGCAAACGCCGGCTGCCACCCGCCACCCACCTGCGACTATCCGTTTCCCACGCTTTATCCCTTGTTCCTTGTTCCTTGTTCCTTGTTCCTTGGTTCTTGGTCATTTGGCATTCGTCATTTGGCATTCGTCGGTTTCGGCGTAGTTGAAGGGCATGAAGATTCTGGCCGCCATGTCGGGAGGAGTGGACAGCAGCGTCGCCACGGCGCTGCTGGTGCGCGCCGGCCACGAGGTGACGGGCGCCTACATGAAGAACTGGATCAACGAGGAGAACATCCTCGGCCACTGCCCCTGGCAGGAGGACATTGAGGACGCGCGCGCGGTGGCCGACCAGCTCGGCATCGAGTTCCACGTCGTCAACCTCATGCAGGACTACCGCGAGCGGGTGGTCAAATACCTGCTCGAAGGCTATCAGGAGGGCGTGACGCCGAATCCCGACGTCATGTGCAACCGCGAGATGAAATTCGGCGTGCTCTGGGACTGGGCGCGTGCCCGCGGTTTCGACGCCATCGCCACCGGCCACTACGCCCGCAAGACCGACGACGACCTCGGCATCCGTCGCGGGGCCGACCCGAACAAGGATCAGAGTTATTTCCTCGCCATGATGCGCCCGGAACAGGCGCGCATCGCCCGCTTCCCCATCGGCCACCTGCTCAAGCCCGAGCTGCGCGCGCTGGCGCGTGAGTTTGGCCTGAAGACGGCGGAAAAGAAGGACAGCCAGGGCATCTGCTTCATCGGCGAGGTGAAGATGGAGGACTTTCTGCGCGCCTTCGTGCCCGACCGACCCGGTCCGATCGTCGATCTGGACGGCCGGGTGCTCGGCGAGCACAAGGGCCTGCACCTCTTCACCCTCGGCCAGCGCAAGGGCATCGGCGTCGCCAGCCCGCTGCACAAGCGGGCCTACGTGGTGGTCGCCAAGCGCCCCGAGCGCAACGAACTCGTCATCGCCATCGAGAACCCCGACACCCCCCTGCTGTGGGCGCGTCGCTGCGTCATCGGCAGCCTCAGCGGCGTCACCGCCCCGCTCGACACGCCGCGCCACCTGGAGGCGCAGCCGCGCTACCGCTGCCCGGCCGGTCGCGCCGAGTTCACACCGCTCGGCGACGGCCGCGCCGAGCTGGTCTTCGAACACCCCCAGCGCGCCCTCACCCCCGGCCAGATCTGCGCCCTCTACGACGGCGACCGCCTGCTCGGCGGTTCAGTGTTTGAGCAGATCGTGCACTGAGAGGTCAGACTATGGAACCACGAATGGCACGAAGAGCACGAAGTTTCTGATCGGGTCTTCATTCGTGAAATTCGTGTCCGATCATTGTATCTACAAATCCTTGCACTTTCTGCAATCTTTTGTAGAGTTCTGGTGTGCAACCCAGAAGGCAACTCGACCAAACCCTCAAGTCGCTGGCAGACCGAGATCACTGTGTGTTCGCACCAAGCGACCTAGCTTGTGCTGTCCCTGAGTGCCGCCAGTTGGCGGTGCTTTTATCGCGGGCCACCAGGTCCGGCCTGCTCAAGCGCATCTGCCGCGGCATCTACATCTACCCCGTGTCTGGCTACCCGGCGGGCAACCTGCTCTTCCATGCGGCAGCCCGCCTCAGGGCAGGGGAGTTCAATTACATCAGCCTTGAAACCGCTCTGAGCGATGCCGGCGTCATCTCCCAGGTGCCGATGAACTGGATCACACTGATGTCCTCCGGGCGCAGTCATGTTGTCAACTGTGGCGACCACGGCCATATTGAATTCGTGCACACGGATCAGCGTCCCGAGAATCTGGCGGGTGAGCTGACCTTTGATGCTGACAGGCATCTGTGGCGGGCTTCGGTGCGGCAGGCCCTGCGTGACATGAAAGCCACACGACGCAGCATGGATCTTATCGATGAGGAGGCGGCCCATGAGCTTGCTTGACCGACTGGTGGACGAGGCCTTGAGGTCACGCGGCGACCTCACAACGCTCAGGCCGGTCGTGGAGAAGGAACTGCTGCACCATGACATTCTCCGTGAGATGAGCGATGCGGGACTGCTGGCAGGACTGACCTTCATCGGCGGAACTTGTCTGCGAGCCTGCTATGGGTCAGCCAGGTTGAGTGAAGATCTGGACTTTACCGGCGGCCGCGAGTTCAAGCGCAGCACCCTGGCCAAGCTGGGGGCCGTGCTGACCGAGCGGCTGCAGACCCGTTACGGCCTGCCTGTCGTTGTCAGCGAACCGGTCAAAACAGGTGGCAAGGTTTCGACATGGAAACTCACCCTTGAGACACGGGGCGATAAGAGGAATCTGCCCGCACAGCGCATCCATGTGGACATTTGCGCCATCCCCAGTCATGACCCGCGCCCGCTGATGCTGCGCAATCTCTACGGCGTCGACCTCGGCACTTCGGGCCTGATCCTGCAGGCGCAGAGCCGGGAGGAAATCCTGGCGGACAAAATCATGGCGCTGGCCTTTCGCGACAACCGCGTCAAGAACCGCGACTTGTGGGACATTGCATGGCTCGTACAGCAAGGGGTGGCATTGCCTGCACACCTCATTCCCGTGAAGATTGAGGACCATCATCGCACCCATGCCGAGTTCAAGCGCCTGGTCACGGAACGGCTGAAAGCCTTGAAGGAGCAGTCCGGCATGCGGAGTGAGTTCGTTGCAGAAATGCGCCGATTTCTGCCCGCCGCCACCGTGCGCGGAACACTTGAAAACGTGGGCTACTGGGATTTCCTGAATCAGACACTGCACGAACAAGGCACGCTGGCCATCCAGGCTCTGAAATGAAAAGATGGCTGGTCATTCAGCACTCGAAGATTCCGGCAGAGCTTTTCCTTTGCGTTCCTTGGCGGCAAAAAAACTCTGGTCGGCGGGCTTCCTGAACCGTCACGCTCCGCCGCCGCGCGAGGCGAGGAAGTCGGCGATGCCAGCGGCGAGGTGGGGGCCGATGCCGGGCACGCGGGCGATGTCGTCGACGGCGGCTTTGCGCAGGCGGGCGACCGAGCCAAAGGCCTTGAGCAGGGCGGCCTTGCGCGCCTCGCTGACGCCGGGGCAGTCGTCAAGCAGGCTTTCGGAGACGCGACGGGCAAGCAGCAGTTGGTGGTAGCCGTTGGCCCAGCGGTGGGCCTCGTCGCGGATGCGCTGCAGCAGCTTGAGGGCGCCGCAGTCGTGCGACAGCCGCAGAGGTTCGGACTCGCCCGGCCGGAAGATCTCCTCGTGCTGCTTGGCCAGGCCGATGATCGGCAGCCCGCCGAGGCCGAGGCGCTGCAGTTCCTTGACCGCCACGCCGAGCTGGCCCTTGCCGCCATCGACAATGACCAGGTCGGGCAGGCGCACGAAGCGCTGGGTTTTGCCGGCGCGCGCCTTCGGGCTTTCCAGCCGGCGCATCACCTCCAGGGGCGATTCGGTGGTGAAATCGGCGTCGTCGCCGAGGGCACGCCGGCCCTCGAGCAGGATGCGCGAGAAACGCCGGCGGATGACCTCGGCCATGCTGACGAAGTCGTTCTGGCCGCTCACCGCGCGGATGCGGTAGCGACGGTAGCTGGCGTTGTCGGGCACGCCGCGGTTGAAGCGCACCATGCTCGCCACGCAGTGGGTGATGCCGATGTTGGCGATGTCGAAGCACTCCATCACCAGGGGCGGTCGCTCCAGGCCGAGCGCCTCCTGCAGCTCGCGCACGTCGGCCATCGGGTTGAGGGTGGCGACGACCCTGGCGCGGGCGCCGCGCTCGAAGCTGCGCGCGGGTTTGAAGGTTTTTTCCAGGTCGCCGGCGAGGTCGCGCAGTTCAGCGGCCTTTTCAAAGTCGAGGCGGGCGGCGGCGCGCTGCATCTCCTCCTCGAGCATCGCCTTCAGGTCGCGCAGGCCCTTGCCCTCGAGGTAGCCGCAGGCCTCTTCCATGCGCCGGCGGTACTCCTGCTCGCTGACGCGGCCGATGCAGGGCGCGGAGCAGTTCTTGATGACGTCGTTCGAGCAGTGTTTGTAGTCGTCGGCATCGGGCCGCATGGGCCGGCAAACCCGCAGCCCATACTTCTTGTTCAGCCAGTTGAGGGTCGTGCGCAGGGCGCCGGAGTGGGCGAAGGGGCCGAAGTAGCGGGCGCCGTCGTCCTTCTTCATGCGCGTCAGCGAGAAGCGCGGAAAGGCGTCCTGGAAGTGCACGCGCACCAGCAGGAAACCCTTGTCGTCGCGAAAGCTGACGTTGTACTTGGGCCGGAACTCCTTGATCAGCCGGCCTTCCAGCAGCAGGGCCTCGGTGTCGCTGCGCACCAGGTGGATGTCGAAATCCCAGATGCTGTTGACCAGGGCGCGGGTCTTGTGGTCGCGCTGGCGCGAGCGGGTGAAGTAGTTGGCGAGCCGGCGGCGCAGGTCGCGGGCCTTGCCGACGTAGATGACGCTGTTGAGCCGGTCGCGCATGACGTAGATGCCGGGCGTGTGCGGCACGTCGCGCAGCTTGGCGAGCAGGTCGGGCTTGGGGCGTGGGTCGGGCACGGCGGGCGGTCACTGGGCCGGGCGACGGCCGATCGCCGACACCCATTTGCCGCGGGTGACGACACGCTGCCAGTCGATGCCGAGGCGGGCGGCGACGGCGAGGCAGCCGTCGGCCTGGCTTTTCAGGATGCCGGAGACCATGAGCGCGCCGCCCGGCTTGACGGAGGCAATGATCTGCGGGAAGGCGGCCTCGAGGATGTCGTGGAAGATGTTGGCGGCGACGATGTCGTGGGCCTGCTTCGGCTGCCATTGGAGGACGTCGGCGACGACCATGCGCACGTCCGGTACGGCATTGCGCGCGAGGTTGTCGCGGGCGACCTCGACCGCCTTGGGATCGAAGTCGCAGCCCCAGACCTTGGCGGCGCCGAGCTTGGCGGCGGCGATGGCGAGGATGCCGGTGCCGGCGCCGAGATCGGCGAAGCTCCAGCGCGTGCCGGCGAGCGGTTCGGCGGCATCGGTCAGCAGGCGCAGCACCGTGGCGGTGGTGGCATGATGGCCGGTGCCAAAGGCCATGTCGGCCGGGATGGCGATGATGTCACGGCCGGGATGGGCCTTGGCGGCGCGGGCGATTTCCGCCGGCGTACGCGCGGCGCAGACGACCAGGCGGTCGCGCACCTTGAGCGGCGGCATGGCCGGGGTGGTGAGGGCGGCCCAGTTGCGCTGCTTCAATTCGCGCAGGCGACCGCCAAACTGCTTTTGCACGGCGAGCAGCGGCGCCTTTTTCGCCGCATAGACTTCGACGCGAACGGTCTCGCTGCCGGGCATGCTGGTGAGGACGAGGCTGAGGTCGGGATGACCGTTGAAACGCTCTTCCCAGGCGTCGTTCCAGCGGGCGGAGGATAACTTGGACCAGACGTACATGCGGGTGCGCAGCTAACCGGCTGGGAGGGGGAAGGCAAGTTCTTTGAATGAGAGAACTTGGAGCGGGTGACGCGATTCGAACGCGCGACATCTTCCTTGGCAAGGAAGTGCTCTACCACTGAGCTACACCCGCTTGAGTGAGGTGATGATAGTGGCGCAAAACCGCCGCGGTGCAAGTGCAAAGTTGCAAAATTCCCGCGCTTTTTTCACGCGAACAGTCGCCGCAAAAACTCCGGATCGCGAAAGCGGTCGCCCCGGCCCTGGCGGACGACGACCAGCCCCCGCGAGGGCACGGCATAGAGCCGCTGGCCACCGCTGCCGACACAGGCGAGCAGGTCGGCCGGGGCACTGCGGCTCAGGCAGGCGCGCGTCCAGGACTGCGACTGCCAGGGGAGGTCGAGCATGGTTTCGATGTCGGTCTCGCGGGCACCGTCCCGGGCGGCGCGCCGGTTGTTCCAGAAGCCGCAGCGGTAGGGCGCGCCGGCGGCCGAACCGAGGCTGACCGACGACCAGATCGCGGGGTCGCGCAGCACCGGCCGGCCAGCCTTGAGCATGAGGTCGCCGACCGCGGCCCATTGCTCGGCGCTGAGCAGGAAACCGGCGGCGAGCAGGGGATTGCCGGCGCCGTCGGGCAGGTAGCGCTGCGGGCCGAGATCAAGGGGGCGCAGCACGCGTCGCTCCAGGTAGCGCACCGGGCTTTCGCGTCGCCAGCGACCCGCCAGGCGACGCTTCAAGACCTCGTGAAACACCTGCAGGGCGCTGGGGCCGTAGATGAAGGTCTGGCCCGGCTTGGCGAGCTGGCGCTGCTGCAGGGCGAGGCGGTTGCGGTCGTCGAGACCGTCCTCGTGCAGGACCGGACAGGCGGCCAGGCCGCAGCTGAAATCGAGCAGGTGAGTGATGCAGGCCGCCGGGCGGTCGCGCCACTCCGACAGCACCGCGGCCACGGGTTCCGCGGGCTTGATCAGCTCGTCCTCAATGGCGGCGAGGGCGGCCAGTCCCCAGAAGGCCTTGGTGCCGCTGTAGATGCGCCGGGGTTCGCGACAGGCGGCACCGCTTTCCAGGCGCGTGCGCCCGTGCTCGCGCACCAGCAGCGCCAGGCCACCCGTGCGCGCCGAGTAGTCGGCGGCTGCCTGCAGGCGTGCCTCGGACAAGGTCGGCTTCTGCGACCCGGCCACTGCCGCCAGCGGGGCGCCGAGCAGCAGGCCGAGGGTGTCGCGTCGCCGCAGCCGTCGTCCAGCGTTCATCCCGCAACATGCGGCCCGCGTCACACCATGCAAGCCCGCCGTTGCGACCCGTGGCAAGCCTGCTAGTCTCGCGCCCGTGGACCTCACCCCTCTTCTCGCCGTCAACGTTTTCGACTTCTCCTGGATCGCCACCCCGGAAGCCTGGGTCGCCCTGCTCACCCTGACGGTGATGGAGGTCGTGCTCGGCATCGACAACATTGTCTTCATCTCGATCCTGGTCGACCGACTGCCGATCGCCGAGCGGCCGAGGGCGCGCTTCCTCGGCCTGGCCTTTGCCATGGTGACGCGCATCCTGCTGCTGCTCTGCATCACCTGGGTCATGCAGCTCAAGGAACCGCTCTTCGCCCTGCTCGGCCATGAGGCCTCCGGCAAGGACCTGATCCTTATCCTTGGCGGCCTCTTCCTGCTGGCCAAGAGCACGAAGGAGATCCACCACAAGGTCGAGGGCCACGACGAAAGTCACAACACCAACCCCGGCCGCGCCGCCCTCGGTGCCATCCTGGTGCAGATCGCCATCCTCGACCTGGTGTTCTCGCTCGATTCCGTCATCACCGCGGTCGGCATGGTCGATCACGTCATGGTCATGGTCATCGCCGTGCTCATCTCGGTCGGCTTCATGATGGTCTTTGCCGGCACGGTCAGCGATTTCATCAGCCGGCACCCGACCGTGAAAATCCTCGCCCTGTCCTTCCTGCTGCTCATCGGCACCACCCTCAT
>CANNUR010000099.1 GCA_947523045.1 uncultured Prosthecobacter sp. | reverse complement strand
CAGCCAAGCATGAGGCAGAGGCCGCCGAGAGGCGTCACCGCTCCCAGCGCGCGCACCTGGGTCAGGGCCAGGAGGTAGAGTGAGCCGGAAAACAGCAGGATGCCGGCGAAGCACAAGCGCCAGGCCCAGGCATGGGCTCGGCCGCTGCCGCCATGCAGGGCCAGCACGGCCAGCAGCAGGGCGTGCGGCAGGTGGTAGTGCAGGGCGGTCTGCCAGTGCTCAAGTTCGCCGGCGGCCTTCAACTGTTCATGCACCGGCCCGTGCGCGCCGAGGGCGCCGAGCAGGACGGCGGTGAATCCGAGCAGGGCGGCAAGACGGAGGCGGAACACGTGCATGTCGCACCCAAGGACGCGCGGCCGCCGGTGCAACGCAAAAGTTTGCAGAGCGGCGGCTCCCGGTGCAGAAGATCCGGCAACATCCGCCCGCCCGCGGCGTTTGCATCCGCACACCCATGAAAAAGCTTTTTGCTCCCTTCCTCCTTCTCGGCGCCGCCTGCGCCGTCTTCCTCGCCCAGGCCGCCGATCCCGCCCCCAAGCCGCTGCGCGTGCTCATCGTCGCCGGCGGCTGCTGCCACGATTACGAAACCCAGCAGTCCCTGCTCAAGGAGGGCATCGAGAAGCGCCTCAACGCCAAGGTGGACGTCGCCTACAACCCCGACAAGACGACCAAGGCCGTCTTCGAAATCTACAAGGCCAAGGACTGGGCCAAGGATTTCGACGTCGTCATCCACGACGAATGCTCGGCCGATGTCACCGATCCGGCCTACGTGGGCAACATCCTCGCCGCCCACCGCGACGGCGTGCCGGCGGTGAACCTGCACTGCGCCATGCACAGCTACCGCTGGGGCAACTTCCGCGAGCCCGTGCAAAAGGGCGCCGACAACGCCGGCTGGTATGAATTCATCGGCCTGCAGTCCACTGGCCATGGCCCGCAGGAGCCGATCGACATCACCTTCACCGACAAGACCCACCCGATCACCCGCGGCCTGGGCGACTGGACGACCATCAAGGAGGAGCTCTACAACAACGTCCAGATGCTCGGCGCCAAGCCGCTCGCCTCCGGGCACCAGGTTCAGCCGCCAAAGGGCAAGAAGGGCCAGCCGGCGCCCGCCGGTGCCAAGGCTGTTGAAGCCGAGGCGGTGGTTGCCTGGACCAACGAGTACGGCCCGAACAAGACCCGCGTCTTCAGCACCACCCTCGGCCACAACAACGACACGGTCGCCGACGGTCGCTACCTCGACCTCATCAGCCGCGCCCTGCTCTGGACCACGGGTCGCCTGGCCGAAGACGGCACGCCGGCCGCCGGTGCGATGAAGTGAGGGCAGGGGAGTTCGGATTTTCGATTTCGGATTGCGGATTGGGGAGAGTCACAGCACCGCCTTCTGGCGAAGGCGCCTGCACGGGATCGTAGGCGCGTTGGCCACAACGCGGGTTTGGCAACAGCACTGCCCGCGCTCCCAGCATCGCCTTCTGGCGAAGGCGGCTACCTGGAATCGTAGGTGCGTTGGCCACAACGCGGGCTTGGCAACAGCATCGCTCGCGCTCCCAGCATCGCCTTCTGGCGAAGGCGCCTACACGGACCCGAAGACGGCACGCCGGCCGCCGGTGCGATGAAGTAAGGGAGCGGTGGAATAGGTCCCATAGGGCCTATGAGACCTAGGGTTCTCCTGCATAGCGGTGCCGCTGATCCGGCCTTCTGCCTGCGGCGGAAAACGCGGCTTCGGCGTACAGAAGCGGGTGGGCCCGACGTTGTTCTCGGCCAGATTCCATGCGCCCCCTTCTTCTGCTTCTGCTAGCCCTGCCCGTTGCCCGGGCCGCCGACCCGCTGCCGGGTCATTCCTCCCATGGCGAGGCCTTCAACGAGGGCCCCCGCCAGGCGGCCGTGCTGATCGAGGGCACCGGCGGGGTCGATTTCCCGGTGCAGACCTCCAAGCCGATGGCCCAGCGCTTCTTCGACCAGGGCGTCGGCCAATTGCACGGCTTTTGGTACTACGAGGCCGAACGCTCCTTCCGTCAGGCGGCCGCCCTCGACAAGGACTGCGCCATGGCCTTCTGGGGCATGGCCATGGCCAACATCAACAATGAGACCCGCGCCAAGCAGTTCACCAGCAAGGCGGTCGCTCTCAAGGACAAGGCCTGCGACAGTGACCGGGCCTGGATTCGGACGCTGGAGAATTTTTACCTGAAGAAGGACGACAAGCGCGACAAGAAGCAGCGCGAGCTCGACTTCATCCGCGACCTCGAGGAAATCGTCCAGGCCCGGCCGGACGATGTCGAGGCCAAGGCCTTCCTGGTCTGGAAGATCTGGCATGCCAAAAAAGACGCGCCGATCTCCAGTCCGCAGGCGGTCGACGCCCTGCTCGACCAGATTTTCGCCGCCGCTCCCAACCATCCGGCGCATCACTACCGCATCCATCTCTGGGATGATCGCAAACCCGAGCGCGCACTGAAGTCCGCCGCCCTCTGTGGCCAGGCGTCGCCGGCCATCGCCCACATGTGGCACATGCCTGGCCACACCTACTCGAAGGTGAAGCGCTTCGACGACGCCGTCTGGCAGCAGGAGGCCAGCACCCGGGTCGATCACGCCTACATGCGCCGCGAGTTCGTCCTGCCCGACCAGATCCACAACTACGCCCACAACGAGGAGTGGCTGGTGCGCAACTACAACGAGCTCGGCCGCGCCGCCGATGCCATCGCCCTCGCCCGCAGCCTGATCGCCAACCCGCGCCATCCCAAGTACAACACCCTCGACAAGTCCGGTTCCTCCGCCTCCTATGGTCGCCGCCGCCTGCTGGAAACCCTGGAGAAATGGCAGCTCTGGCCGGAACTGCGCGCCACGGCCAGCGACGTCCTCGAGCCGGCCACCCAGGCCGAGGTCGAGGTACCGCGCCTGCGTGCGCTCGGTCTCGCCGCCTTCCAGCTCGACGATGCCGCCGGCCTCGACCGGGCCATCGCCGATCTGGAGAAGTTCGATCGTGCCCAGGCCGACAAAGCCGTTGCTGACAAGAAAGCGCAGGCCAAGCCGGCTGCGAAGGCGGAGAGCAAACCGGCCGCGAAACCGGAGGCCAAGCCCGCCGTGGCGGCGGCTGCCGCCAAGCCCGCCACCCCGGCCGCGCCGGCCCCGACCAACGGGGCAGGGCAGGTGGGCTCGCCCACCGCCGCCAAGTCGGAGCCTGCCAAGCCTGCCGCGAAGCCGGTCGCCGCGGAGGCTGCCAAGACCAAGGCCGCCGAGCCGAAGAAGACCGACGCCAAAAAGCCGGAGCCGACCGCAGCGGCCAAGGCCCTCGCCGAACTGCGCGTCCTGCGCGCCGTCCAAGGTAAGCAGGCTGATGCCGCCAAGCAGCTCGAGGCCGCCAAGGAGATGCCGAAAGAGTTGGCCGCGCGGCTCTGGCTGCGCCTCGGCGACAACGCCAAGGCGGTGGCCGCGGCAAACGGTCTCGGCAGTGATCTCTTCGGTCAGGCGACCAAGGCCGATTTGCTGCACGCCGCCGAACGCAAGGACGAGGCGCGCAAGGCCTTTGACGAGGCGCGCAAGCTCGCCTTCGCCATGGATCGCGACCTGCCCGCGGCCAAGCGACTGGCGGAACTTGCGAACGGCTTTGGCGTCAGGGGCGACTGGCGTCTGCCGGCGCCGAAGCGCACCGACAGCGGCGTGCGTCCGCCGCTCGACAGCCTAGGCCTGATCCACTGGTCGCCGCCCGAGGCGCCGTCCTGGGAGGCTTTGACGCTCGAGGGCAAGCCCTTCTCCAGCCGCGAGCTGGCCGGGCGCAACCACCTGCTCATCTTCTACCTCGGCTCCGCCTGCACCCACTGCATGGAACAGGTCAACGCCTTCGCCAAGGTCGCGCCCGAGTTCGAGAAGGCCGGGCTGTCGATCACCGCCGTCACCAGCGAGCCCATGTCGCTGGCCGGTCGCCTGGTCGAGCAGATGAGCGACAAAAAGCTGCCGCCCTTCCCGGTGCTTTGCGATCCCTCGCGCGAGGCCTTCAAGGCCTTCCGCGCCCATGACGATTTCGAAGAGGAGCCGCTGCACGCCGCTGCCCTGATCGATGCCAAGGGCCGCCTGCGCTGGCTCGACGTCAGCTGGGAGCCCTTCACCGACACGAAGTTCCTGCTCGCCGAAGCGCGCCGCCTGCTGGCCCTCGACGCCGACTGATCTCAGGGCTTCTTCGGGCAGTCGCACCCGCCGCCGCAGCCGATGTTGCCGCGTCGGCGACGGCGCAGCGCGCGCAGGCCGAAGGCGAGCGCGGTGACCGTCACCACCACCAGGGCCGCCCAGGATTGCCAGTCGTCGTTCATGCCCCCATTGAACGGCCGCTGGGGGCGACTGGCAAGCGTGGGGTCACAAAAGCATCATGTCCGGTCGCAAACGGGCCGTCACCCGGCGCAAAATTGGCGGCTGTCAGGCGTACCTTCTCCGCCATGAGATTCACTCCTCTGTTGCTAGTCCCCCTGCTCGTTGCCCGCGCCTGGTCCGCCACGCCGGTCACCGAGAAGATCAACATCCTCGACCTGATGAAAAAAGGCCAGGTCGAGTACCACATCAATCCCGACCAGGACTTCGCCGATCCGCCGCAGCAGGTGTTCCAGCTCAAGGGCGAGGAACTGCACATCAGCGGCCGCGGCTACGGCTACATGGTCACCAAGGACAGCTACAAGGACTACCACCTCGTGGTCGACTTCAAGTGGGGCCCGAAGACCTGGGGCAAGCGCGCTGACCGCTCGCGCGACAACGGCATCCTCGTTCACTCCTACGGCCCGCACGGCGCCTACGGCAACACCTGGATGGCCAGCATCGAGGCCCAGATCATCGAGGGCGGCATCGGTGACATCCTCGTGCTCTCGCCCAAGCTGCCCGACGGCACCGAGTTGGTCACCAGCCTCAGCGCCGAGATCGAGCTCGACCGCGACAAGGAGAAGCGCTGGAAGAAGGGCGCGCCCAGGCAGACTCTCACCAAGGGCCGCGTCAACTGGGAGAAGCGCCACGAGGACTGGGCCGACAAGCTCAACATCCGCCACCCCGAGGATCCGGATTCCCCGGTCGGCGAATGGAACCGCCTCGAGGTCATCGCCAAGGGCGACACCCTGCAGTACTTCGTCAACGGCCGCCTGGTCAACGAAGCCTTCGACTGCAAGCCGGCCGAGGGTCGCATCTGCATCCAGACCGAGGGCGCCGAAATGATCGTGCGTCGCTACGAACTGCACCCGCTCGGCGGCTTCACCGAAAAGTGGTCGGCCATCCAGGCCAGCGGCGGCACCGACATCAGTGTTCGCCAGGGCCAGGACAAGCCCCTGACCCCGGAGGAATCCCTCGCCCAGATCCGCCTCGACGGTGCCTATGAGGCGCAGCTCGTCGCCGCCGAACCGCTCGTGCTCGACCCGGTCGAGGTCACCTGGGATGCCCAGGGCCGCATGTTCGTGGCGGAAATGCGCGACTACCCGCTCGGCCCGCCCAAGGCGGGCGAGCCCTGGATGTCGCGCGTCTCCCAGCTCATCGATGACACTGGCGACGGTCGCATGGACCGCAGCGTCGTCTTTGCCGACCACCTCGACAACGTCCAGGGCCTGCTGCCTTACGACGGCGGTCTGATCGCCACCACGCGCACGCAGATCCTCTTCCTCAAGGACAGCGACGGCGACGGCAAGGCCGACATCAACCGTCCGCTCATCAAGGGCTTCAACCCCCGTCACAGTCAGCTTCAAGTCAGTGCCCCGCGTTGGGGCCCTGACGGCTGCGTGCATTTCAACAACGGCCTCGACGCCAAGGAAATCTACCCCGCCGATGCCCCCGACAAGGTCGTCGGCATTCCCGGGGCCAATTTCAAGTGGGACCCGAAGACCGGCGCGATCTCGCCGACCGGCGGCAAGGGCCAATATGGCGGCGCCTTCGACGACTACGGCCACCACTTCTACTGCTCGAACCGCAACCCGCTCATGTTCACCGTCATGCCCTGGGAGGCCATGCAGCGCAACCCCCACGCCGGCATCACCCAGGTGCACGAGGACATCGCCCCGCCCGGCGCCGACACCCGCGTTTTCCCGCTCAAGATCACCCACACCACGGCAGACGCCCACGCCGGCACCAACACCGCCTGTTCCGGCCTGGGCGTCTACCGTGGTGAGCTGATGCCGGAGCTGCGCAACAACGTCTTCGTGCCCGATCCCACCGGCCAGCTCGTCACCCGCTACAAGGTCGAGCCCAACGGCGCCAGCCTCAAGGCCAGCCGCGTCGGCGACCGCACCGAGTTCTTCCGCAGCGGCGACGAATGGTGCCGCCCCGTCAATTTCACCACCGGCCCGGATGGCGCGATCTACATCTGCGACATCTACCGTCGCTGGATCGATCACGCCCGCTTCTTCCCCGAGGAGTTCGTCAAGGCCAACGACATGCGCCAGGGCGAGCAGCAGGGGCGCATCTGGCGCATCGTGCCGAAGGGTACAAAGACCCTCGCCGCCAAGGTGCCGGGTCGCTACCACGCCATCCCCGAAGCCGGCTGGGGCGAGCGCCCGGCCGAGCACAAGGAGCGCGAGCTCCTTTTCCGCATTTTGCAGTCCTACGACGATGGCCAGGTCAGCAAGCCGGAGGAAATCAGCTTTCGCGCCAAAAGCATCGCCGATCATCCCGAAGACGAGTGGATTGCGAAAGCTGTTTTATCTTCCTCCGAATATACGGAAGGACGTGTGTTGAAGGCGGTCTTGCAGTCTGCCAACTTCACCAAGCACTTCTCCCCGGCCCGGTCCGCCACCATCCGGGCATTTGCGGCGGGTGCCATCGTCTCTGGTGACCCCTCTGACGCCGTTGCCTGCCTTGGCAGCCTCGAACTGGACCAAGGCGAGCTTCTTTGGTGGAAAGCCCCTCTGCTGCAAGGTTTGGCGGATGGTTTTGCCAAGGGTTACAACTTTGAGGCAAAATCACTCCCTGCCTTTGTTGCCAACCCGACCCGGAACTTTGGGAATGCCGACCACTCTCAGGTTGAAGTCGCCGCCAAGGAAATCGCCGCGCTGCAATCGAAGATAGACGCCATCATCGCCGACGCGAAAGCGCCGCTCGATCAGCGCCTCGCCGTGCTGCCCCTGCTCGCCCAGCGCAAGTGGGAGGCCGTGCAGCCCGTGCTGAAGTCGCTCTTCACCACCGCCCAGCCTGTCGAACTCACCGCCGCCGCCCTGGCGGTGCTCAAGCGCTACCCGGCCACCACCACCGCGCCGCTCATCTACGAATTGCTGCCGCAAGCCGGTCCGGGCTTGAAGCGCGACCTCGTGCCCGTGCTCACCGCCAACGCCACCACCGCGCTGGCCCTGTTCAAGCGGATGGAGCAGGGCGAGTTCCCGACCGCCTGGGTCGATGTCGAAACCCGCTGGCGTTACCAGCGTGGCACCGGCGAAATGGCCGAGCTGGCCAAGAAGCTGTTCGGCCAGGCCAGCGGCAACCGCGCGGGCGTGGTCAGCGAGTACCTCGCCGCCACCACCCGCAAGGGCGATCCCGAAAAGGGCCGCCAGGTTTTCGCCATGGTTTGCGTCACCTGCCACAAGCACGGCGACATGGGCGTTGATGTCGGTCCGCCGCTCTCGGATGTGAAGGCCAAGCCGCCGGAGGCGCTGCTCTCCGACATCCTCGATCCCAACCGCATGTTCGAGGCGCGCTGGAGCGCCTACCAGATCGACACCCAGGATGGCCGCACCCTCAGTGGCCTGATCCAGAGCGAGACCGCGGATCACGTCGTTTTGGTCATGATGGGCGGCGCCAGCGAGACCCTGCCGCGCAGCGCCATCAAGGCGATGAAATCCCTCGACCGCACCCTCATGCCCGATGGCCTCGAGGCCGCCATCAATCAGCAACAGATGGCCGACCTGCTCGCCTTCCTTGGCGGCAAGTGAGGGCAGGGGGCGTTGAGGGAGGTGGCACCCGTAGCCAGGGCCGGAGCGTCCGTTGGCGGCCGAAAGCCCTGCCTTGCCCTGTCGCAACAGGGGCAGCCTTTCAGGCTGCGGCTCGGCTGCCGTGCGGAGCTTGGGGGATCAGGGATCGGATGAGTTTGTGCCCTGCCGATCGGACCTCAGGCACTGCGTGCATTGCGGAATCAGCGCTTCCCGAACGGGTTTTGGGCCGGTTGGCGGCAGTTTGCCTCAGCGCGCCGCCTGCGGACCGGGATCACGGCCGAACAGCTTGCGTACGAGACCCATGACCTTGTTGCGACGCACGGGTTCGAGATCGGCCGGGCGGGATTTTTCCTGTTGGATGAAGGCGGTGGTCTCGTTGGCGAAAGGACTGGTGCCGGCGGCGTCATTGACGCTGGGGGGCAGGTCATGCATGCCTTCGACGATGCGCGGCTGCAGCATGATGAGCAGTTCGCGGCGTGATACGCTGTCGGAGCGCGAGCCGCTCAGGTACTTGAGCAGGGGGATCTCCGAGAGGATGGGCACACCGCTGCGGCCAAGGCTTTTTTCCTCGCGGATCAGGCCGCCGAGGATGACGGTGTCCATGTTCTTGCACATGACCGTCGTGGTCAGTTCCTGCTTGGTGAGGATCGGGTAGGGGTTGTCGGCGATGGTGGTTTCGCCGGCCTGCTCGCTGTTTTGCTGGGAGATCTGCAGGGTGAGTTCGTTTTCCGAGTTGATCAGCGGCACGATGTTGAGGCTGAGCACAACGTCCTGGTACTGGACGTTGGAGAGCAGGCCTGTGCCGGTGGTGCCACCACCGATCAGACCCTGGGTCGAGCTGGCGATGGGAAAGGACGAACCGCTGCTGATGCTCGCCGGGGTGTTGTTCATCGTGAACACGGTCGGCCGCGAGATGACCTTGAAGTCGGTGTTCTCATTGAGCGTCTGGACAATCAGGTCGAGCCCCTCGCGCACGCCTCCGTAGAAGGTCAGGGCGTTGCCCGATGCGGCGGCCGCTGCGGCGCTGACGGGACTGCGCGGATCAAGGATGGTTTCACCCACGGACGGAATGCCGCTGCTGCTGCCGAACTGGCCGAACAGGCCGCGCTTGGCGGTGGTGGCGTTGCCGTTCTTGCGGGCGCGGAAGATGGTTTCGATCGCCCAGCCGAGTCGGTCGCGCACCTGGTAATCGCCGATGACGGCGGAGATGACGATTTGCTGCGGGCGACGGTCGAGTTCGTCGAGGATCTCGTTGAGTACGCGCAGGTGTTCGGGCGGACCGGAGGCGAAGATGGAGTTGGCGACCGGGTCACTGATCAGCAGGGTTTTGCCGACGACGAGGGAGCGCGGGCCGTTGTTCGGGCGGATTGGCTGCAGGTTGGCGCCACCGCCGAAACCGCTGCCACCGCCGCCGAGACCACCGCCGCCGAAGCCGCTGCTGTTGCCAAAACCACTGTTGCCGAAGCCACTGCTGCTGTTGTTGTTGCCGAACAGGCCGCCGCTGTTGTTGGTGCCGGTGGTGTTGGTCGTCGAGTTGTTGTTGGGCTGGCCAAGGCTGTTGACCAAGCCACCACTGCCGGTGGAACCGGAGCCCTCATCGCCGCCTTCCGTGCGGGCAATGGCGTCGCTGATGATGCCGAGCGCGGCTTCGACGCCGAGATATTTCAGGCTGCGCGAGACGAAGTTGCGGATCTCGGAGGCGGCATCGAGTTCGTCGACGAGGGCGGTGATCGTCTCCATGGTCTCCGGGCTGGCCATGACCAGCAGGCAGTTGCGACGGACGATGGCGTGGATCTTCGGCGGCGTCTCCTCGCTGGTGGTGCCGTCGGCCGCGGGGCTGGCTGCCGGGGCGTTCATGGCGGCTGCGGGCGGCGTCGGCGCTCCGGTCGGGGC
>CANNUR010000098.1 GCA_947523045.1 uncultured Prosthecobacter sp. | reverse complement strand
CGCCTGGGCTTCGTCAGGGCGGGCGGGGGTGGGGCGGCTGTAGCTGAAGCGCAGGCTGGCGCGGCTGCCGGGGGCGAGGGTCTGGCGCGATTGCGCCGCCACGGGGCGCCAGTTGCCGGCGGGCAGCGGCAGGGCGGTGAGCTGCAGGACTTCGCGGCCCGGGTTGTGAACGGTGCAGGCGAGTTCGAGCAGGGTGGCCTCGGCGTTCAGGGTGGCGCTGCCGGCCTCGAGTTGCCAGGGGCGGGTGGGAGGGCCGTCGAGCAGTTCGTCGAGCAGCAGGCTGGCCAGGCGGCGGTGCAGGGCCGGACGTGGCAGGAAGCCCTTGCCGGTGTCATGGAAAAAGCCGCGGTAGAGCTGTTCCAGTTCCGCAAAAAGTTGGGCTTCATCCAGGCTTGCCTCAGGTTCCGGCAACTGCAGCAGGCGGGTGAGGCGGCCGAGATCGGCAAACGGCAGGTTTTGGTCGGCCGCGAATTCAGCCAGGGCATCGGCATGCGGGCGGCCACGACCGAGCGCCTGTTCCGAGGCGGCGCTGACGCCGGGCCAGGCGGCGGTGAGCAGGACTTCGGCGCCGAGTTCGCGGGCGGCGGCGACGGCGGCATCGACGGCCTGGGTCAGGCGCACCGGTGAGAGGCCGGTTTCGGCCTCGGTCTGACCTGTGCACAGCAGCACGAGGTCGACCGGCGCCTGGCGGGCGCTTGAGGCGAGGATGGCCGCCGCCTCAAGGGAGCCGCCGCCGCTGAGGTCGCGCAGCACAATGGCGGGTCCGCCGACAGCGGGTTGGCCGGCCTGGCGGACGCCGCCGGTGTAGAAAAACAGAGAGGCGAGCTGCTGGGCGAAGAGTTCCGCACAGGCCGGCTCGCGTTCCTTGCCCTCGGTCCAGACCGGCTGGGCATCGCCGAGCACGAGCAGGTGAAAGGGTTCGCGCTGGGAGAGTTTGCGCCAGCTGGCCGGCAGGAGTTTTTGCAGGCGCTCCTGGCGCGCGGCGGTCAGGGCGACCGTGCCGCCGGCCGCGTCCGCAGCGGGTTTGGGCAGGCGGGCCTCAAGTTCGCGGGCGGCGCGTTGCTGCTGCTCCAGGGCCGGCTGCGCGGCGAGGCTGGCTGCCAGGAACAGGCAGGCCAGGGCACCGGCGCAGGGCGGGAGGCGAAGACTCATCGGGAGGGTTCATTTCAGCCAGTTCGGCGGCCATTTCCAGTGCAAATGCAAGGCGCGGCCTCAGGGGGCCAGGGCGCGGGCGACGGCGAGACCGATGAAATTGGCGATGCCGTAGCCGAGCGTGCCGCAGAGCACGGCGGGTACGACCAGCGGCTGCCAGTGCAGGGCGCCGGCCATGGCGGCGGCGGTGGTCGGGCCACCGGCGTTGGCGTTGGAGCAGATCAGGATCTCCTCAAGCCGGAAGCGCAGCAACCAGCCGGCGGCCAGCAGCAGGACCAGATGCACGATCAGCAGGATGAGGATGAATAGCACGAGGGGGCCGCCCACCCGCAGCACGGCCGGCAGGCTGGCGCCGGCCCCGATGACAAGGAAGAGAAACTGCAGGGCCAGGGCGCCGAGTTCACGGTCGGGGGCCGTGGCCGGCAGGTGTTTGGCAAAGCTCAGGGCGAAGACCAGGCTGAGGGCGCTGGTCCAGAGGAGATCGGCACCGGCGAAGGGCGTCCAGGCTGCCGCCACCCGGCCGAGGCCACAGAGCAGGGCGGCGAGGCCCGCGATCAGGGCCAGATCCGTGGCACTGCCGCCTGCAGCGGTGGGTGCACTTGCCACCGGCTCGGCCGCCGCGCGGGCGCGAAGGGCAAAGGCCTGCACGAGCCGCGGCCGACCGGCTAGGGCAAACAGACCGATGAAGTAGAGGGCCATCACCAGGTTGTCGGCGGCCATGCCCGCGGCCAGGAACTCGCCCTGCTGATCGAGCCCGAGGGCGCGGGCGGTCGCCAGGAAGTTCACCGAACCGCCGATGTAACTCGCGGTGAGCACGCCGGCCAGTTCGGTCTTGTGGGCGAAATCGGGCAGCAGGGCGTGGGCAGTCACGGCGCCGGCGACGGTGGCGGCCGAGCCGACCAGGAAGAGCAGAGCGAGACGACCCGTTTCACGCGCCAGCGAGTGCAGGTTGGCCCGCAGCAGCAGAACGGCGAGGCCGAAGGGCAGCAGGTAGCTCCAGACCAGATCGTAAACGACGGCCTGGGCGGGCAGCAGGCCGAGGTTGGCGGCGGCCATGGCGAGCAGCAGGGCGATGACCGCGCCGGAGAGCCGGCTGCCGAGGCGGGTGGATTCCAGTTGGAAGGCGACCCAGGCCAGCAGGGCAAGGGTGGCAAAGACCAGCCAGTGATCGTCGGGCGCGAGAAGTGACATGCTTGGTTTTATGCCATGTGTCGTTCGCGCGCCCAAGGCGAAATCCAAGGGATGCCTGAATCCGGGCTTGCTCCTTAATGAGACGGTGTTTCATTAATGGTTGAAAATGAAAGAGATGACAGCCCCCACCGCGCACGACCTGTCCCGGGAGGACGAGGCTTCGGCGATGGTGCGCCGCGGTCTTGAATGGCTGGCGGTGGAGGAGGCCTCCAGTTGGCGGCAGGCGCTGGCCTGTTTTGATCGCGCTCTTGAGCTGCGGCGTGGGCGGTCGCTGGAGGGTCAGCCCTGGCAGCGCTGGGGGCTGACAGCCGCCTGGATGAACCGGGCCGACGTCCTGCATCGACTGAGGCAGCACGAGGCCTCGTTGGCGGCTTATGACGAGGCCGTGGCGCAGCTGCAACTCCTGCCGCTGGAGATGGAGCCGGCCTTTCGCTGGCGGCTCGGCCTGGCCTGGATGAACCGCGCCCTGCCGTTGCAAGCGTTGGGTCGTTTGGCGGAGGCGGTGGATTCAATGGAACGCGCCGTCGCTGTGCTCGACCACCCACAACTCGTCAGCCTGCGCGATCGCGGTGCGCTTGGCAGCGCCTGGGCAAATCTCGCACGCGTCCGGCTGGTTCAGGAGGATCCCCTGGCTGCGCTGACCGCGGTCAGGCAGGCCCTCGCCGTTTTGGCGCCCTTTGAACGCCAGGATGCCGCGGCCGCCGTGGTGGCCCTGCAGGCCCGCCACGCGGCTTGCGACGCCGTGGCGCGACTCTTGGAAGCGGGTTGCCGCGATGCGGACCAGGCGGAAACCTGGATTCACGAGGCCAGCGACGGGATGGAGGCGGCGCTGGATCTCGCGTGCTTTTGGCAGGGCAGGGACTTTGGCGACCTGCCGCTGCAGCTGTTCCGCTTCGGCTGCCGGATCTACCTGGCCTACCAGCCCCAGTTTCTCGGCGAGTTCCTGCTCGACGTCCTGCGACCGCCGGCCCGGCGTCAACCCGCCTATTTTCAGGCCGCGGAAGAAGCGCTGCAAACCGCGGCGATCGTGCTGCGCCAGCGTGGACCGGCAGACCTTGGCCTGCGCCGGCTCGACGACTTGCTGGACTTGCTGCAGCGACTGGAGGCGGCAGCGCACCAGCTGCGCACTTGGCAGCAGGCTGGGGTCCTTGGAGCGTCTGGCTAACGCATCCTGTCGGCTGACGGATGCGAAAAACGCCACTTTTCGGTTTGACATCAATGAGGATGAGACTTATTCGCATCAACAATCAATTGCGAATGAGTCGCGATTGCTAAATACGCATGAAACCTGCTCCCTCTTCCCCCGTTGTCCGGTCCTCCAGCGACCGCGTGGTTGCTTCCACCCTGCTTCTGGCTGCCGGCAGCTTGGCGGCGCAAACCGCCGCCCCCGCGCCTGTACCCAAGGAAGGCGTGGCCGAACTGCCCGAGATCTTGGTCGAGGGCGAGCAGGACAAGGTCTACAAGCCCGACCGGGTGCAGACGCCGAAGTACACCCAGCCACTGCGCGACATCCCGCAGACGGTGACCGTCGTGCCGCAGTCGGTCATCCAGGAGCGCAATGCCACCAGCCTGCGCGATGTGTTGCGCAATGTGCCCGGCATCACCATGCAGGCGGGCGAGGGCGGTGTGCCGACCGGCGACAACATGAGCATTCGCGGTTTCAACGCCCGCACCGACCTGTTTGTCGACGGCATCCGCGACTTCGGCGGCTACACCCGCGACCCCTTCAACATGGAGCAGGTCGAGGTCACCAAGGGCCCGGCCTCGTCGAATGCCGGTCGCGGCTCGACCGGTGGCTCGATCAACCTGGCTTCGAAGACCCCGCGCCTGGATCCGTCCTACAGCGGCGAAACCGGCGTCGGCACGAGCGACTACATCCGCAGCACGGCCGACGTCAACCAGCCGCTCGGCGAACACAGTGCCCTGCGCGTCAACGCCCTTTACCATGAAGCCACTGTGCCGGGGCGCGGCCCGGCAAACGAACAGCGCCAGGGCTTGGCCGCCTCGCTGGCCTTCGGTCTGGAGACCGACACCCGCCTGATCCTCAGCTACTTCCACATGGATTCCGAGGGCCTGCCCGATTACGGCATCCCCTGGGTGCCGGCGCCGAGCACCGCCGCCGGTGTCACCACGACCTATCAGAACGGCCTCGGCGCGCGTGCCAATGACATCCCGGATGTCTCCTTCGACAACTTCTACGGTCTGCGCGAGCGCGACTACGAGCGCATCCGTACCGACATCGCCACGGTGCAGTTTGAGCACGACTTCAACGACAACCTGCGCTTCACCAACACCTTCCGCGCCGGCCAGACCGAGCGCGACTCGGTGACCACCGCGCCGCGTTTCGCCGATGTCCAGGCCGGACCGAACATCACCTACGACGGCACCATCAACCGCAACTTCCAGTCGCGCGACCAGACCGACCGCATCATCGCCGACCAGGTCAACCTCATCGCCAAGTTCGAGACCGGCCTGCTGCGCCATGACCTCGTCGCCGGCGCCGAAGTCGTCCATGAAACGTCGAAGAACTTCGGTCGCGTGGTCATCGGCGGTACGCCCACCACCACCATCGGCAATCCGGATCCCGACCAGAACTTCACCGGTCGCATCCGCCGCAGCGGCGCCTACACCGAGACCGAGGCGCTGTCGCTCTCGGCCTACCTGTTCGACACGATGAGCTTGGGCGACCATTGGCAGCTCACCGGCGGCCTGCGCTACGACCGCTTTGACATCGATTACAGCTCGGTCGCCTCGACCGGTGCGCCGGCCTATGCCTCCGGTGCGCGGACGAACCTGAGCCGGGTCGACGAGATGGTGAGCTGGCGTGCCGGCCTGGTGTACAAGCCGGTCGAGAACGGCAGTGTTTATTTGGGCTACGGCACCTCCTTCAATCCCTCGGCCGAGGGCCTGACGCTGAACAACACGGCCACCGCCGCCAACAACGTCAACCTGGATCCCGAGCAGAGCCGCACCGTCGAGCTCGGCACCAAGTGGGACCTGCTGGAGGATCGGCTGCAGTTGACGGCCGCGGTCTTCCGCACCGACAAGACCAACGCCCGCACCGAGGATCCGGCCGATCCCACCGACACGGTCGTGCTCGCCGGCGAGCAGCGCGTTCAGGGCATCGAGGTCGGCTTTGCCGGCAGCCTCACCGACGACTGGCGTGTCTTCGGCGGTTACACCCTGCTCGACAGCGAGGTGGTCGCTTCCAACAACCCGCTGGAAGTGGGCCGTGAATTGATGAACACGCCGCGCCACAGCGCCAACCTGTGGACGGTGTCCGATCTGCCCCGCGGCTTCCAGGTCGGCGCCGGCCTGCAGTTCACGGACAGCCGCTTCAACTCCAACAACGACGCCGCGCGTGAAGCGCCCTCGTTCTGCCTGTTCGATGCCATGGTCGGTTACGAGGTGAACAAGAACTTCTCCCTGCGCCTCAACCTCTACAACCTCGCCGACAAGGCCTACATCGATCGCGTCGGCGGCGGGCACTTCATCCCAGGGGCCGGTCGCTCCGCCGTGCTCACCGCCAGCTACAAGTTCTGAAAACCCGCGCGCCGGACCGGTTTGCGCCGGTCCGGCCACATCCCCCCAAAGTCATGTTGTTCAGCATTCCCGACGTACTCACCCCCGCGCAAGTCGCCCAGGCGCGACAGATTCTCGAGTCCGCCGACTGGGTCGACGGCAAGGTCACCGCCGGTCATCAGTCGGCCCGCGCCAAGGACAACCAGCAGATCCCCGAGGGCCATCCGGCCGCGGTGCAGGTGGGCGAGATGATCCTCGCCGCCCTCGCCCAAAATCCGCTCTTCCTCGCCGCCGCCCTGCCTCTGCGCCTCTTCCCGCCGCTGTTCAACCGCTACACCGGCGGCCAGTCCTTTGGCACCCATGTCGACAACGCCATCCGCCAGGTGCCAGGCACGCCGCTGCGCATCCGCACCGATCTCTCCGCCACCCTTTTCTTTGCCGGCCCGGAGGAGTACGACGGCGGTGAACTCTGCATCGAGGACACCTACGGCGTGCAGCGTGTCAAGCTGCCCGCCGGTCACCTCGTGCTGTATCCCTCGACCAGCCTGCATCATGTCACCCCGGTGACCCGCGGTGCCCGCCTCTGCTCCTTCTTCTGGCTGCAGAGCATGATCCGCGACGACGGTCAGCGCGCGCTGCTGTTCGATCTCGATCTCGCCATTCAGCGCCTCAATGCCGAACTGCCCGGCCAGGCCGCCGCGGAAAAAACTTCCGTTCAGCTCACCGGCGTTTATCACAACCTGCTCCGCCAGTGGGCCGAGATGTGACCTGCCCATGCACCCCACCTTCCACCGCCTCATTTTCTGGGCACACCTCGTCGCCGGCCTCGCCGCCGGCCTGATCATTGCCTCGCTCGCCGGCAGCGGTCTGCTCATCGCCTATGAAACCCAGTTCATGGACTGGGCCAACCGCCACCTGCGGGTGACCCCGCCCGAAGCCGGTGTTGCCGCCCGACTCGATCCGGCCACGCTGGCCGAACGGGTGCGCGCCGCGCAGTCGGGGTTCAATCCCAGCGGCTTCACCTGGCAGGCGGATCCCGCTGCGCCGGTCACCCTCAGTGCCGGTCGCGATCAGGTGCTCTACGCGAATCCCTACACCGGCGCCGTGCTCGGCGAGGGCGCCAAGGCCTGGCACGATTTCTTCCACGCCGTCACCTCCTGGCATCGCTTCCTCACCCAGACCGGTCTCGAACGCGAGACAGGCAAGGCGATCACCGGCGCCGCCACGCTGGTCTTCGGCGTCCTGGTCGGCTCCGGGCTCTACCTCTGGTGGCCGCGCCACTGGCGACTCGCCAACCTGCGCGTCGCCCTGTGGATCGACCGCCGCTTTCGCGGTCGCGCCCGCGACTGGAACTGGCACAACGCCATCGGCTTCTGGAGTGCCCTGCCGCTGCTCGCCATCCTGCTCACCGGCCTGATCATGTCCTATGGCTGGGCCAACAGCCTGCTGTTCCGTCTCGCCGGCAGTGAACCGCCACCACCGCGCCAGAGCGCGCCGGCGGGAGGACGACCAGGCGGTCCAGCAGCGGCGGAGCGACCCGCCGCACCGGCGATCCGCCTCGACGGTCTTGGACCGCTGCTCGCCGAGGCCCAGGCCCGCCACAGCGACTGGCGTCGGCTCAGCCTGCGCCTGCCGGGTGCGCCGGGTCAGCCCTTCCCGCTCATGCTCGATCGCGGCGGCCGCGGCCAGCCGCACCTGCGCACGATGCTGCACCTGGATCCGGTGGCCGGCACCCTGAAACTCAGCCCGGACGATTTCACCGCGCAAAACCTCGGTCGCCGCCTGCGGATGTACGCCCGCTTCCTGCACACCGGCGAACTCTTCGGCTTTGCCGGTCAAACGGTCGCCGCCCTCGCCAGCCTTGCCGCCCTGATCCTCGTCTGGACCGGCTTCGCCCTCGCCTGGCGACGGTTTCGGGGCTGAGGGCTCAGCCGCCGATGCTTTCCGCAACCGGCTTCAGCAAGAGCTCGCCGGAGACCTTTTTCGGCAGGGAGGTCAGCAGGACAAAGCTGAGCTTCGCCGCCGGGTCCACCCAGGCGAGGGTGCCGGTGGAGCCGCTGTGGCCGAAGGTTTGGGCGGAGCAGGTGGTGGCGAAACCCGTGGGGCCCACCATGAAACCCAGACCGCGACTCGCGGCCATTCCCGGGGTGTGGTTGCGAACCATGAGGGCGGCGGTCTCCGGTCGCAGCACCTTGCCGGCGGGCTGCAGGAAGCTGTGCAAAAAGGTGGCGACATCCGCCGCCGAACTGTGCGCGCCTCCCCAAGGGGCGGCGAGGTTGCGCCAGTAATCGCTGTTCCAGTCCCAGGTCTGGGTGCCCGGTTTGCCGGCGCCGGCTTCGGTGGCGGCATGCTCGGTTTGCATCGACACCATCTCCGATTTGCGAAAGCAACCCAGGCCAAGCACCGAGCGCTTCATGCCGAGCGGACGAAAGACTTCCGCCGCCAAAAAGTCCGGCAGCCGGGCGTGGGTGAGGCGCTCGACGATTTCAGCCGCCAGCAGAATGCCCATGCTTTGGTAGTGGTATTTCGTGCCCGGCTGGAACAGCAGGGGCGTGCGCATGGCGCCCGCGACAAAGTCGGCGAGCGGGGCGTGACGGGCGCGCAGTTCATCGTTGTTCTCCAGTTGGTCAGGCAGGCCGGAAGTGTGGGTCAGCAGGTGGCGAAGGGTGATTTCGCGGCGCGCGCCCTGCGAGAATTCCGGGAGATACTTCACCGCCGGGTCGTCCAGCTTCAACTCCCCGCGCTCCACCAGCAGCATGGCGGCGGTCGCCGTCAGGGGCTTGGTGATCGACCCGAGCAGGAACATGGAATCTGTTTTTGCCTGGCCAAACGCCTTCTGATGGATGCGGTCGCCACGCTGCACATGCAGGGTCGCCGCCTGCAGGATGCCCGCATCCACCTGCTGTTGGATCAGGCGGGAGGCGGTGTCCAGGGCGTCGGCAGTCGCTGCGCGGAGTCCGGCTGGGGTGCCGATTCCGGCCAGGAGGGAGGCAAGGGCGTGGCGTCGTTTCATGCGATGAGGTTGCCGTTCTGCGGCGGATTGGCAGGCAAAGGTACGCCGGGACGACGGAGGTTCCTGCCGGGCTGTCCAAGTGGGGTAGCGTCAAGCCGCGAGGACTGGGTTTGCGAGGCTCATGCCTCCCCACGTCAGGGATGGTGCCGGTGGTCGGACTCGAACCGACACGTCCTCACGGACACAAGATTTTGAGTCTAGCGCGTCTACCAATTTCACCACACCGGCGGGTGCTGCGAGTGCTCAGAGTGGCGCATCCGCACCACTTTGCAAGGCCTTTGGCGGCCCCAAGATTTCACGCAGCAGGACCGCCTGGCGCACGGACTCGGGGCGCGCCAGCAGACGGGCCAGCGGGGCGGTCTGTGGCGCACGAGTCGCCGGGGGCGGGGTGACGGCGAAGGCGGGTTCAACGCTCGCTGCAGTGACCGGTGCCGGTGCGCGGACGGGTTCACCCGCCGCCACAACGGCGGGCGGTGCCGGGCGGGGCGGGACGGCCGGCTGCCGCTCGGGCAGGGCAGGGGGCGGTGTCGGCCGGTTCGCAGGGGGGGAGGGGCGCTGTGAAGGTGGTGCGGGTTGTTGCGCGGCTTCCTGTGCCTTTTCCATCAGCTTGCGCATCATCTCCCAGGGATCGGCAGGGGTGTCGTTGACCGGTCGCGGTGCTTGCGGCGAGGGACGGACCGGCTCGACTTGGCGTCGCCAAGCCTCTTCGCGCAGACGCCGCTCCTCGGGATCCGGCGGCGCGGCACGGCGGCGTTCGCGCTCTTCACGCGACTGCTGGATCAGCCCCCAGAGCCATTGGACGAAGCCGCCCAGCATGGCAATGACGATGATGACGATCTGAACGGGATCGATCTCGGCGAGGCGCAGCGCGGCCTTCGCCGCTTCCACGTTCGCCTTCAACCCGCCGCGCCCGACCGTGACCGACCGGACCTGCTCGCCCGCGACCTGCTGCTGCGCCTGCGCCGGAAGCACGCCGGCCTCCGCCTGGCGCAGCGTGGCCAGCGTCTGATCGCGTTCGCGCAGCGACAGCGACCCCTCCCCCACCAGGTCGTTGACACGCCGCATGTCCGCCTGTGCGCGGGCCAGTTGCGCGCGGGCATTGGCGACGTTGGCGGCCTGCCCGGCGAGCTGCGCCTCGCTGGAACGCTGGCTCTGGTCGCTGTTGTCG
>CANNUR010000097.1 GCA_947523045.1 uncultured Prosthecobacter sp. | reverse complement strand
CCGGGAACGACGTCGGCCCATCCGGGGGGTGTCATGCAAGCCTCTGTGTGTCAGAACGGTTCGGACGCACGGCTGAATGATACAGTTCGGCTAACCACAACAAGCGATGCAACGGCCTTTGAGCAGGTTAAGACCTGATGTGCGGCGAGACTGGGTTCTCGAAGTAATTTGCATCAGCATCTTTGTGCTGCTTGCAATCTATACTGCACACATGATTTACCATGACAGTCATGTGGACAGCACGACTTATTCGAACCGCTCTTTGGCGTTTCCAGCAGCGGGATTCTCTTTTGTGCTCACGAGCTATTTGGCCGCTCGTCTTGCCTCGATTTCCAGCTTGATCCGCATCTTGTTCTGGCCCGTCGCCTTCTTCGCAGGTTACCTGATAATCGGCTTGCTCCTCATCTTCCTGAATCAAGTGTTTTGATTGTTCATGATGAAGGCCGCCTGCGCGCAGGTGCCGTGGCTTGCCATGGAGGCAGACGGAAAAGGGTCTCACGCCAAGGCGCAAAGCCACGAAGAGGGCCGCTATCTTCTCCTCCCTTGGCGTCTTGCGTGAGTCCTCCTCACTCCAGCAGCGCCCGCAGAAACGGGGCGGTGCGGCTGGTTTTGTGTTGGGCGACCTGTTCCGGGGTGCCGGCGGCGACGAGGCGGCCGCCTTCGGCGCCGGCTTCGGGGCCGATGTCGATGAGGTAGTCGGCCTCGGCGAAGAGGTCGGGGTGATGCTCGATGACAACGACGGTGTGGCCGTCGTCGACGAGGCGGTGCAGGATGTCGAGCAGGCGGGCGACGTCGGCGATGTGCAGGCCGATGGTGGGTTCCTCGATGAGGTAGAGGTTCTTCTTCGGGTTGCTCAGGCCGCGCAGCTTTTCAGTGGCGCTGCGGCTGACACCGCCGCTGAGTTCGCTGACGAGCTTGAGTCGCTGCGCCTCGCCACCGCTGAGGGTGGGGCTGGGCTGGCCGAGCTGCAGGTAACCGAGGCCGGTGTCGGCGAGCAGTTGCAGGGGGCGGGCGAGCCGGGGTTGGTCGGCAAAGAACTCGGCAGCCTCGGCGATGCTGAGGCGCAGGACATCGCCGATGTGCTTGCCGTTGAACTCGATCTCGAGGGTGGCGCGGTTGTAGCGCAGGCCCTGACAGGTCTCGCAGTGGACGCGGGTCGAGGGCAGGAAGTTCATCTCGACCTTGATGACACCGTTGCCGCCGCAGGCCTCGCAGCGGCCGCCCTCGGTGTTGAAGGAGAAGCGGCCGGCCTCGTAGCCGCGCGCGCGGGCGGCGGGCAGTTGGGCGAAGAGTTTGCGGATCTCGTCCATGAGGCCGACGGAGGTGGCCGGGCAGTAGCGTGAGGTCTTGCCGATGGGCGACTGATCCACTTCATACACCGAGGCGAACTGGCCGGCGCCGCGGACGCTTTTCCAGGGCTGCTCGGCGCCCTTCACCGCGCCCTTGCGACCGAGCGCGGCCTTGACGGCGGGATGCAGGACCTGGTGCAGCAGGGTGCTCTTGCCGCTGCCGCTGACGCCGGTGATGACGGTCAGGCGGCCGGTCGGCACGCGCACGTCGATGTTCTTGAGGTTGTTGGCGCAGGCGCCTTCGATGACCAGCCAGGCCTCGCTTTTCTTCACCGGCGGCAACGGTCGGCGCTGGCCGCGCAAGGGGTGTTGCATCGGTTCGCGCAGGCTGCGACCGGTGACGCTGCGCTCGTTCTTGAGCAGTTGCTGGAGGTCGCCACGGGCGATGACCTCGCCGCCGAAACGGCCGGCCCCGGGGCCGAGGTCGATGATGGTGTCGGCCCGGCGCATGGTGTCGTCGTCATGCTCGACGACGAGCAGGGAATTGCCCTTGTCGCGCAGGGCGGCGAGGGTGTCGAGCAGGCGGACGTTGTCGCGCGGGTGCAGGCCGATGGTGGGTTCATCGAGCACGTACAGCACGCCGCGCAGGTTCGAGCCGAGCTGGGCGGCGAGGCGGATGCGCTGGGCTTCGCCGCCGCTGAGGGTGTCGGCGCTGCGGTCGAGCTGCAGGTAGCCGAGGCCGACCTCGCCCATGAAGTGCAGTCGCTGGTCGATCTCCTGCAGGATGTCGCGGGCGATGACCGCCTCGGTGCCGTCGAACTTCAGGCGGGCAAGGCGGGCGGCGGCGTCGCCGGCGGCCAGGCCGTTGATCTCCTGGATGCGCTGGCCCTGCAGGCGCACGGCACGGGCGGTGGCGTTCAGGCGGGTGCCGGCGCAGGCGCGGCAGACGCGGCGTTCGCCGTCCTCCTCGTCGTCGTCGCTGCGCGCCAGGCGTCGCTCCTCCTCGAGTTCGGCTTCCAGCCGCGACATGTCGCCGCGGTGCGGGGTGGCGCCGTGTTCGGCGACCTCGAAGCCGAAGCCGCGGCAGGACGGGCACCAGCCGTGCGGGCTGTTGAAGGAGAACAGGCGCGGGTCGAGTTCCTCAAACGACAGCTCGCACTGTGGGCAGCTCATCTCCGTGCTCAGCACGCGTGCGGCTTCGCCAGCGGCGAGCAGCTTGACCGTGCCCTTGCCGAGCTTGAGGGCCTTTTCCAGGAGCGGGCGCAGCTCGAGTTCGGCGGTGTTTTTGGCCAGCTCGGCGACCACGGCATCGATGCTGTGTTCCTTGAAGCGGGCGAGCTTTTTGAAGTTCTCGGTGGCGCGGAATTCGCCATCGACGAGCAGGGTCGCGATGCCCTGCTTGCGCGCGGCCTCGGCGACCTCGGTGTGGAAGCCCTTGCGCGCCTTGACGAGCGGGGCCAGCAGCTTGACCGGGCCTTTTTTCAGGCGCGCCGCGATGGCGGTGGTGATGGCGCTGACGCTCTGCTTCTGCACCGGCACGTCGCAGCGCGGGCAGAACTGGGTGCCCAGCTTGGCGAAGAGCAGGCGCAGGAAGTGCCAGGTCTCGGTGACGGTGGCCACCGTGCTCTTGCCGCCGCCGCGCGAGATGCGCTGCTCGATGGCCACGGTCGGGGGGACGCCGGTGATGAGATCGACGTCGGGTTTCTCCATCTGCTCGACGAAGGTGCGCGCGTACACCGACATGCTGTCGAGGAAGCGGCGCTGGCCCTCGGCGAAGACGAGGTCGAAGACGAGCGAGGACTTGCCCGAGCCGCTGAGACCGGTGACCACGACGAACTCGTCGCGCGGGATGTCGAGCGACAGGTTCTTCAGGTTGTGCTCGCGGGCGCCGCGGATGGCGATGACGTTGGCCGAGGCGGGCTGAGTGGCGGCGTAGCGGGCCGGCAGCTCGCGCAGGGTGGCGGGCGCGGCGAACTTCTCGGTGAGGTGGCGACCCGTCCACGATTCGGAGCAGCGCGCCAGTTCCTCGGGCGTGCCGGCGAAGACGAGGCGACCACCACCGGCACCGGCTTCGGGGCCGAGATCGAGCACCCAGTCGGCGCATTGGATGACGTCGAGATTGTGCTCGATGACGACCAGGCTGGCACCGCCGTCGACGAGGCGCTGGAGCAGTTTCAGCAGCAGCGCGATGTCGTCGAAGTGCAGGCCGGTGGTGGGTTCGTCGAGCAGCAGCAGGTCGGTGCCGGCACCGCCGCTGGCGGGGGCGCTGAGCAAGTGACCGACGAGTTTCAAGCGCTGGGCCTCGCCACCGGAGAGGGTGTTGAGGGGCTGGCCGACCCGCAGGTAGCCGAGCCCGGCCTCGCTGAGCACGGCGAGGGCGTCGGCGACGCTGTGGAAGCGTTTCGCCTGCGCCTTGCTGGCATCGCTCGATGAGGCGCGGCACCAGGCCACGGCCTCGTCGAGGGTCATTTCCAGGACGTCGTGGATGGTCTTGCCGGCGAGGCGGATCTTCAGCGCGTGCGGCTGGTAGCGACGGCCCTCGCACTCGGGGCAAGTGACGAAGAGATCGCTGAGGAACTGCATCTCGATCTTCTCGTAGCCGGTGCCGCCGCAGCGTTCGCAGCGGCCCTCGCCGGAGTTGAAGGAGAAGAAGCCCGGCGTGATGCCGAGCGCGCGGCCGTCGTCGCTGTCGGCAAACAGCGCGCGCAGGCCGTCGAAGGCGCCGACGTAGACGGCGGGCGTGCTGCGCGGCGTGCGCGCCAGCGGCGACTGATCGACCAGCACGACCTCGCGCAGCTGCTCGTGACCGCTGATCGAGCGCACGCGCCCGGGTTCATCCTCGCAGGTCTCGCCGCGCAGGCGCTGCAGGTTGCGGTACAGCACCTCGTGGATGAGCGTGCTCTTGCCGGAGCCGGAGACGCCGGTGACGCAGCAGAAGACGCCGAGCGGCAGGTCGAGGTCGAGGTTCTGCAGGTTGTTCTGGCGGGCGCCGCGCACGCGCAGCAGGGGCGTGCTGCTGGCCGAGGAAGCCTTCGCCGCCTTCTTGCCGCGCGCGGCCTTGGGCTTGGGCTTGGGGTCGATCGAACTTGCCTCAACGACGACAATGGGACGCCGCTGCGCCGGCACCGGGATCGTCTTGCGGCCGGTGAGATAGTCGGCGGTGAGCGAGGTCTTCGCCTTGGCGAGGCCGGCGAGCGGGCCGCTGTAAACGAGGCGACCGCCGTCGCCGCCGCGGCCGGGGCCGATTTCGACGACGTGATCGGCGGCGCGCATGACCGCCTCCTCGTGTTCGACGACGAGCAGCGTGTTGCCCTTGTCGCGCAGGCCTTCCATGACGCCGATGAGGCGGCCGATGTCGCGCGGGTGCAGGCCGATGCTCGGTTCATCGAGCACGAAGAGCGTGTTCACCAGCGAGGCCCCGAGGCATGTGGTGAGGTTGACGCGCTGCAGCTCGCCACCGCTGAGCGTGCGGGTTTGGCGATCGAGATGCAGGTAACCGAGGCCGGCGCGCTCGAGGTAGCTGAGGCGGGCGGCGATCTCGTCGCGCAGCAGGGTCGCGGCGTGGTCGGCGGCCGGGGGCGTCAGGTTCTGCACGAAGGGCAGCAGGTCGGTGACCGGCAGGTGCCAGAGGTCGGCGAGGCTGCGACCGGCGACGCGGAAGTGGCCGGCCTCCGGCTTCAGGCGACCGCCGTTGCATTCGCTGCAGGTCGTGTAGGCGCGGAAGCGACTGAGGAAGATGCGCACGTGCATCTTGTAGGCGCGCGCCTCCAACCATTTGAAGAAGCCGCGCACGCCGTACCACTGGCCGCGTTTCCAGGCCTTCTCGGGATCGGGATCCTCGCCCTCGATGATCCAGCGCTGCTGGTCGGCTGGCAGGTCGAGGAAGGGCGTGTCGAGATCGACGCCGCGTTTGCGGGCCGCGCGCTCGAGATCGTCCTGGCTTTCGCTGTAGGTACTGCCGGCAAAGGCGCGCACCAGACCCGCGCGGATGCTCAGGCCCTCGTCGGGCATGGCCTTGCGGATGTCGAGACCGAGCGTGCGACCAAACCCCTTGCAGGCCGGGCAGGCGCCGACCGGGCTGTTGAAGCTGAACAGGCCGGGCGTCGGGGCCGGCAGCTTCAGATCGCAGTCGGCGCAGCGCCAGTCGGTGGAGAACTGGCGCACCTGATCGCCGGGATCGAGCACGGCGGTGAGCTCGCCCTTGCCGAGGCGGAGCGCGGCTTCGACCGCCTCGGTGACACGCGCGCGCTGGCCGGCGTCGAGGCTGACGCGGTCCTGCACGACCAAGACCTGGGCCGGCAGTTTTTTGCCGCCGAGGTCGGCGGGTTCATCGGTGCGCAGCAGCTCGCCGTAGAGACGCACGCGCAGGTAGCCCTGGCTTTGCAGGAAGGGGAAGAAGTCGCCGGGCGTGGTGCCCGCCGGCACTGGCACATGGAAACCGATGAGCGCGCGCTGGCCGGCGTGGTCGGTGAGCAGGGAGTGCACGATGCTCTCGGCGGTTTCGGGTCGCACCGGCCGACCACAGCCCGGGCAGGCGGCTTCGGCGAGGCGCGGGAAGAGCAGCTTCAGGTAATCGTTGATCTCCGTGATCGTGCCCACCGTGCTGCGGGTTGAGCGCATCGAATTGACCTGCTCGATGGCGATGGCCGGCGGTATGCCGTGGATGGCATCGACCTTGGGTTTGTCCATGCGCTCAAAGAACTGGCGCGTGTAGGGCGAGAAGGTCTCGACGTAGCGGCGCTGGCCCTCGGCGTAGATGGTGTCGAAGGCGAGCGACGACTTGCCCGAGCCGCTCGGGCCGGTGACCACGCAGAGCTTGCCGAGCGGCAGGTCGAGGTCGATCCCCTGCAGGTTGTTCTGCCGGGCGCCGCGGATCTGGATGACGTCGGCGGGCGCGGCGGGGCGTGGGGAAGGGGCGGCGGGCTTTTTCGGCATGGGGCAAGGGAACCTGGAGATACGCGGCCGCTGCGCAAGCGAGCGCGCGGAATTCCGCAGGGAAGTCGGACGTGTGCCCAAGCCCGCCTACGGAAGTCGGACGCGACGCAGCGCGTCCCTACCGGGTGATACACGGCGGGCTGGGACAGCCCACCCCACCTCCTACCGTTCCTTGGGCGAGGGCACGCCGAGGAACTTGCGGACCTCGTTGAAGTAGCCGTCGGGGGCCGACTGGGTGGCGTGGCTGCGGGCGCCTTCGAACCAGGACTGGGTTGTCGGCGCGTGACCGCGGGCGACGTTGAGCAGCAGGTCCATCGGGATCGGCACGGCCTGACCGCTGTGGATGGCGGCGGAGAGGGTCATCTCGGCGGCGCGACTGAACACCCATTCGAGGTCGGCCCCGGAGAAGCCTTCGGTGGCGGCGACCAGGGCCGGCACGTCGAGGTTCGAGATCGGTTTGCCGCGGGCCTGCAGGGAGATGATCTCGGCACGGGCGGCGGCATCGGGCGGCGGCACGAAGATGGCCTGGTCGAAGCGGCCCGGGCGACGGAAGGCGGGGTCGATCTGCCAGGGCTGGTTGGTGGCGCCGATGACCAGCACGCGCGGGTTGTCGCGCAGGCCGTCCATTTCATGCAGGAATTGGTTCACCAGGTTGCGCATCTGGCTTTCGCGGACGTGGCGTCGGTCCTGGGCGAGCGAGTCGAGGTCGTCGAACACCAGCACGCAGGGCGCGTTGGCGCGGGCGGTCTCGAAGATCTGGTGCAGGTTGCGCTCGGTGCTGCCGAAGTAGGGATCGAAGATCTCATGCAGGCCGACCGACAGGTAATTGCAGGGCACCTCGCCGGCGACGGCGCGCAGCATGAGGGTCTTGCCGCAGCCGGGCGGGCCATAGATGAGGATGCCGCCACCGGTGCCGCGGCCGTAGGCTTTGTACAGGTCCGGGAACTGCAGCGGGTAGGTGATCTTCAGGCGGATCTCCTCCTTCAGGGCTTCCATGCCGCCGACATCGGCGAAGCTGGTGCCAAAGCGCTGGGGGTCGCCGGGCGCGTAGAAGGTCTCGGGACGCCAGTCATAGGGTGGCTCATCGAAGGGATCCTCGTAGGCCTCAGCGCCGCCTTCCGCATCATCACTGAAGTCGGCCAGGCCGGGCAGTTCCGGCAGGGACGGGGCGGGGGAGGCGCGACGGGCCTCGCGGGCGCTGCGGCCGAGTTCCTTCTCGAGGGCGGGATCGGCGACACTGCCGTCGAGCTGGGCGGCGCGGTCGAAGTGTTCGACGGCCTTGACGCGGTCGTTCTCGCTCAGGTAGACCCGGCAGAGCAGCAGGTGGGCCTGCGCGTGGTCGGGTTCCTGGAGCAGGACGCGTTCGGCACGCACGGCGGCTCCGGAGGCATCGCCCTGCAGGAACAGCACCCGCGCCACCCCGATCTGGGCGTCGGCATGACCGGGATCCAGCGACAAAACACGCTCGAAGGCACTGCGTGCCTCGTCGAGCTGGAGCTGGTCCAGGCAGGCGTGGCCGTGGAGCAGGAGCAGCGAGACGTTGTCGGGCGACTGCTTCAGGGCGTCGCGGATGGCCTGGAGGGATGACATAGCCTGGGGTTTGGGCGCACGGCACGGCCGTGGCCATGTCCAGATAGAACGGCCGCGGGCCGGATGCCAGAGGTTTTTTCCGCCCCGCCCCCGCCCAATCTCCAGGGTTGCGCAACGCGCCGCGCGTGCCTTCTTGGCGACCCCTTATGTCCAGCGAGCCGCGCAAAGCCTTTCCTTTTTCCGAGTTCGAGCCGAAGTGGCAGGGCGAATGGGAGGCGCAGAACGCCTTCCGCACGCCCAACCCCGGCGATCCCGACTTCGATGCCTCGAAGCCGAAGTACTACGTGCTCGACATGTTCCCGTACCCGAGCGGCCAGGGCCTGCACGTCGGTCACCCCGAGGGCTACACGGCCACCGACATCATCGGTCGCTTCAAGAAAATGAGCGGCTTCAACGTCCTGCATCCAATGGGTTGGGACGCCTTCGGCCTGCCGGCCGAGCAGTACGCGATCAAGACCGGCACACACCCGCGTGTCACCACCGAGGCGAACATCGCCAACTTCACCAAGCAGTTGAAGAGCCTCGGCTTTGCCTACGACTGGAGCCGCGAGGTCAACACCACCGATCCCGGCTACTTCAAGTGGACGCAGTGGATCTTCCTGAAGCTGTACAACAGCTACGTGGGCGACGATGGCAGGGCGCACCCGGTCAGCGAGCTGGAGGCCCAGGGGCTCAGCCGCGCCGAGATCGACGCGCGTCGCCTGGCCTACGTCAGTGAGGCGCCGGTGAACTGGTGCCCGGCGCTCGGCACCGTGCTGGCGAACGAGGAGGTCATCGACGGCAAGAGCGAGGTCGGCGGCCACCCGGTCGAGCGTCGCCCCATGCGCCAGTGGATGCTGCGCATCACCGCCTACGCCCAACGCCTCATCGATGAACTGGACGGCCTCGACTGGCCGGAGAGCATCAAGCTGCTGCAGCGCAACTGGATCGGTCGCAGCGAGGGCGCGGAGGTGCGCTTCAAACTGGACTGGCACCAATACGTCCCTGTGACTTTTGTCGAATCGGGAGAACCGCCGACAGGCACTTGGGGAGATCTTCATATCACCGTCTTCACGACCCGCCCGGACACCCTGTTTGGCGCCACCTACATGGTGCTGGCCCCCGAGCATCCGGAGGTCGACCGCCTCGCCACCGAGGAGCAGGCCGCGGAGATCGAGGCCTATCGCGAAAAGACCTCGCGCAAGAGCGATCTCGAGCGCACCGAGCTGGCCAAAGACAAGTCCGGCGTCTTCACCGGTTCCTACGCCATCAATCCGGTCAACCAGGAGCGCATCCCGATCTGGATCGCCGATTACGTGCTCATGGGCTACGGCACCGGCGCCATCATGGCCGTGCCGGCGCACGACGAGCGCGACTTTGAGTTTGCGCAGAAGTTTGGCCTGCCGGTGAAGCAGGTGGTGCAGCCGCCGGAGGGCAAGGACTGGCAGGGTTACACGGACGACGGCATCGCGATCAATAGCGGCTTCCTTGACGGCTTGACCACTCCTGACGCGAAGCACCGTATCACCGCCTGGCTGGAGGAAAAAGGCCTCGGCAAGGGCACCGTGAATTTCAAGCTGCGCGACTGGCTGTTCAGTCGCCAGCGCTACTGGGGTGAACCCTTCCCGATCGTCTGGGAGGACGGTCATCACCGCGGCCTGGCGGAAGGCGAGCTGCCGCTGCTGCCGCCGGACCTCGAGGATTTCCGGCCGACCGGCACGCCCGAACCGCCGCTGTCGAAGGCGACCGACTGGGTGCGTTATTCCGCCACGGCGACGCGCGAGTTGAACACCATGCCGCAGTGGGCCGGCTCCTGCTGGTACTACCTGCGCTACTGCGATGCGCGGAACAGCGAGCGCTTTGTCGGCGTCGACGCCGAGCGTTACTGGATGACGGGTTCGGTTCTCGGTTCTTCAACGTCTGGAAACAACAGCGAACAGGGAACAGAGAACCGCGAACGCCGCCCCGGAGGGGTGGACCTGTATGTGGGCGGCACCGAGCACGCCGTGCTGCACCTGCTGTACGCGCGCTTCTGGCACAAGGTGTTGTATGACCTCGGTCAGGTGAGCACGCCCGAACCCTTCCAGCGCCTCGTCAACCAGGGCCTGATCCTCGGCGAGGACGGCCAGAAGATGTCGAAGTCGCGCGGCAACGTCGTCAATCCCGACGACGTCGTGCGCGAGTATGGAGCCGATGCCCTGCGCCTCTATGAGATGTTCATGGGGCCGCTCGAGCAGGTGAAACCCTGGAGCATGAAGGGCGTCGAGGGCGTGTACCGC
>CANNUR010000096.1 GCA_947523045.1 uncultured Prosthecobacter sp. | reverse complement strand
GCGGGTGTCGGTCAGGGTGTGCTCGTTCGGCTCGACTCTGAGCTGGTAGGTGCGCGAGGCGGTGATCGTGCGCATCAGGTGCTTGAGGTCGTAGCCGTGGGCGACAAAGTCCTGGGCCAGCCAGTCGAGCAGGGCCGGGTTGGTCGGCGGATTGGAAATGCGAAAGTCATCGATCGGTTCGACGATGCCGCGGCCGAGGAAGTCCGACCAAATCCGGTTGACCAGAGCCTTGGCGAAGAAGGGGTTGTCGCTGCCGCCCATCCAGTCGGCCAGACCCACGCGCGGATCCTGACCGGCGACGTACGGCATCTCCGGACCGTCCGGCGGTTTCGGCGTCATCACCGCCTCGGTCACCGGGTGGGTGACGCTGCCGCTGCCGCCATGCCACCAGTACTCGACCTCGCCGGAGATCGGTGCGGAGATGGCCTGGCCGCGGCGTTTCATCTGACCGAAGAAGGCGGCGAGCTGGTAATAATCCTCCTGGGTCCACTTCTCGCTCGGGTGATGGTGGCACTTGGCGCAGTCGAGGCGCACGCCGAGGAAGATCTGGCTGACGAAGGCGCCCATGTCGGCCGGGTCGCGCTTGTCGCGGAGCACCGCCACCGGCCCGTGCTGATGGCTGCTGCCCTGGGCGGTGAGCAACTCGGCGACCATGCGGTTGTAGGGCTTGTTCTGGCGGAAGCTGTCGCGCAGCCAGTTGTCGAGCAGGTACACCGGTTTGACGCCGACGCGCGAGGGGTTCGGCCGGATCAGGTCGCCCCACTTGACCGCCCAGTGGTCGGCGTAGTTCGGGTCTTCGAGCAACTCGTCGACCAGACGCGCGCGCTTGTCGGGCCGGCTGTCGGCCAGGAAACGCTTCGCGCGTTCCGCGCTCGGCAGCTTGCCAATGAGGTCGAGCGAGACACGGCGCAGGAATTCGGCATCGCTGCAGGTGCCGGAGGGCAGGATGCCGAGCTTCTGGTGCCGGTCGTGCACGAGTCGGTCGATCTCGTTGTTCACCGGCAGCTGCGCGTAGCGTTCGGCCGGCAGTTTCTTTTCGGAGGGCAGGGTGATGCGGGCCACATCGACCAGGCCCATGTAACGGGCGACAATGACGCCCTCGCCACTGATGCTGCCGGTCTTGACCAGGCCGTGTTCATCGACTTCGGCGAGCTCTTGATCCTGCGACAGGTAATCGGCCAAGCGCGTGACATCGCGGCTGCTGCCGTCGGAGTAGCGGGCGGTGACCTGCAACTGCTGTTGGGCACCGCGGGTGTAGCTGCCCTCGCGTGGGGTCACCTCGATACCGGTGAGCCGGGCCTCGCCCTCCTGGGTGAAGGGCATGCCCTGGCGGATCCAGGCGATGAGGATCTTCCAGGCCTCGCTGCCCTGGGTGATGCGGGCTCCCCCCTCATGAGGCACGGCACCGGTGGCTTTCTTCAGCAGCAGGCTCTCCTCGGGCGCTGCCGGGAAAAGACGCCGACCGCGCACGTCGCGGACGATTTCATGGTAGTCATGCGCCGGGTCGTAACCGAAGACCGAAAGCTTGAAGTTGTTCTGTCCCTCGGGCTTGGCATGGCAGTTGCCACCGGCGCAGCCTGCCTTCATGAGCTGGGGCATGACGTCGTTGACGTAACTGACCGGCGTTTCGGCGGCTGCAAGCAGTCCACCCAAACACCAGGGCAGCAGGAAAAGCACGGACTGCAGGCGCGGCATGGGCAAAATACGCCCCGCAAAGGGCATTCTTGCGACGGCCGCTTCCGTCCTTGCTCCGCTTTTCGTGTCCCCTCAGAGATTGGGGACCACAGGCGTCCAGACCGTCGTTCAGACCGCCCAGTCAGGCAGGCTGTCGGTGAAGCTCAGGCGTTCACCGCTCAGCGGATGACTGAAGGCAAGCTGCCAGGCATGCAGGCAGAGCGGTGGTGCCGCGGGATCGAGGGTTTGCACCTCGCCCAAACGGCCGTTCGAAAGGTAGGCGGGGTCGCCACAGACCGGCAGGCCGGCCTGCCAAAGGTGGATGCGGATCTGGTTCGTGCGACCCGTCACCGGCCGTGCCTCGAGCAGGGCCGTGCCATCGGCGTCGCGGCGCACGACCTGAAACTCGGTGCGCGCCGGCAGACCGGCCTCGGCATCGACCTCGCGACAGCCCAGCGCGGTGGGCGCCTCGCCAATCGGCGCCTCGCAGACCCAGGCCTCGGCCGCGGGATGGCCCTGGACGCGGACCCGATAGAGCTTGTCGACCTCGCCGCGGGCGAAGCCGGTCTGCAGCAGGCCGGCAAAGCGGCGGGTGCGCGCCAGCACCATGAGGCCGCTGGTGTTGGCGTCGAGCCGGTGCGCCGGGCGCAGTTTCTGCGGGGCATACACGGTTTGCAGGAGATGCAGCAGGGTGTTGCGATTGAAGCGACCGCCGGGATGGACGGGCAGGGGGGCGGGCTTGTGCAGGACGACGATTGCCTCATCCTCGTGCAACAGGCGAATACCGGCGTTCACCGGCGGCTCGACATGCCCTGGCAGCAGGCGCAGGTAACGCTCGCCAGCCCGAACCCGACGCGCCGGGTCGGCCACCCGCCCCTCGGGATCGAGCAGGCGCCCCTGTTCAAGAAGACGCAGCCACTCCAGTCGGTCCGTGCCCGGAAGCAGCTCGACCAGGGCATCCAGCAGCGGCTGGCCGTCGCAGCGCTCGGGGATCGACAGCGGCCGCTGATTGTCATAGGGCAGCGACCCCGGCAGCGGGTCGACCGCCGCCTGCAAGGCCACCTGCCGTTGCTCGCGACGCTGGCGATGGCGCTCGGCATCGCTCTGGTGGCAGTAGGGGCAGGACTGGCCCTCGATGTAACGCGGATCGTCCTGCTCCTCGGCCGTCAGCGGTGCCTGGCAGGCATAGCACTGCGCTGTCTCGGTCTCGCGCAGAGCCGGGTCCACCCCGACCCGCTGGTCGAAAACAAAGCACTCTCCGTCGTAGTGATCGCCACCGACCTCCTCAAAGTACTTGAGGATGCCTCCCTCCAATTGCCAGACTTGCTCAAAGCCCTCGCGTTCAAGGAAGGGGGCGGCTTTTTCACAACGAATGCCGCCTGTGCAGAAGGTCACCACAGGCTGGTTTTTCAGGCTGTCCGGCAGTCGACGCACCGCCTCGGGGAAGTCGCGGAAGTGGTCGATCCCCGGCACCAACGCACCTTTGAAGGTGCCGAGCTTGATCTCATAATCGTTGCGGGTGTCGAGCAGGGTGACCGGTCGGCCTTCGTCGAGCCACTGCTTCAATTCGCGGGCGGAGAGGCGCGGCGAACTGTGCCGGGCGGGATCGATGCCCTCGACGCCGAAGGCGATGATCTCCTTCTTGATGCGGACCAGCAGGCGCCGGAAGGGTTGCTCGGCACTGGCGCTGTACTTGGGGGCCAAATCGGCGAGGCCGGGCAGAGCGCGCAACTCGGCGACCAGGCTTTCGATGGCTTCGGGGCGACCGGCGAGGAAGAGATTGATACCTTCGGTGCTGAGCAGGATGGTGCCCTTCAGTCCCAGTTCGCGACCCACGTCCAGCAGGCGGCTGCGCAGGGCCTTGAGATCGGTCAGCGGCGCGAAACGGTAAGCGGAGATGTTGGTGACGGGCAGGGACATGCGCAGCCGGCAGCATGCCGCACGCCGGAGCAGCGACAACCGGGTTTTGCCGGCGATCGCGGCAACTTTTCGCTCCATGGCGGCGTTACCAGCGGCCATGTCACGCCTTCTCGGCCTCGCCTTCCTGTCTTGCCTCGCCAGCGCGGCCCCGGCCTGTACCATCCCGGTCTTCCGCTTTGCCCTCGACCGCTGGCAGGCCGACCCTTTCACGCTGCTGCTGCCGGCCGAGAGCGCGGCGGCCAGTGCCGACCTGCTGCGGCCGCTGCGCGCCAACGGTCGGGCCAACCTGACGATCCGCACCGCGCCCGCTGATGCCGGACCGCCACGCCCGGAGCTGCGTTTTCCCAACTCCGACACCGTGGCCTGGTCGGGCGATCTCGGGCCGGCGGCGCTCGACCGGCTGCTCGATTCGGCGGGCCGGCGCGACATCGTCCGCCACATTCTCGCCGGCGACTCGGTCGTCTGGGTGGTGAGCGGCGGCGATCCGACCGAGGCCGAACGCCTCGAGAAGCGCCTGAAGTTTCTCGAACAGGTCGCCTCCCTGCCGATCCAGGACCCGAACGATCCCGACAGCCGGCTCGGACCTGGACCGCCGCTGAAGCTGAAGTTCAGCCTGTTGCGCCTCGATGCCACGGATCCGGCCGAGGCCGTGCTTCGGCGGCAGTTGGTCGGACCCGAGGGCGAGGCCGAGCGGCCCTTTGCCGCCGCGGTGTTCGGTCGCGGCCGCGTGCTCGGTGCCTGGCCGCTCGACCAACTCGACGACCGCGCTTTGGAGGAAGCCTGCCTGTTTCTGGTGGGGCGCTGCTCCTGCCGGGTGAAGAATGAAAACCCCGGCTGGGACCTGCTGCTCAATGTGGACTGGGATCAGGCCCTGGCGACCGCCGGCAAGAACGCGGCGTCAGAGCCCGCAACGGCTGCCGCGGCGGTGGCGGAAGCGGTCCAGGAAGTGACCGCCCCACAGACCGTGATCACGCAACCCGTGTCCGAGTCGTCCGGCTCCAGGAAAGGCTGGGCCATCGCCGCCGCCCTGCTGCTCGGCCTTGCCGCCTGGCAACTGCTGCGTCGCCGTCCGAAAGATTGACCCAACCCACCGCCGATTTCTCTGCATGTCCCGCCCCCTTGTTGGCACCGTCCTGCTGCTCGCCGCCGGCGCGCTCGCCTACTACGCCCTGCGTCCCGCCACCGAGGCCGGGCCGCAGCGCCTGACCGTCTTCTGCGCCGCCGGTTTGAAAAAGCCGGTCGAGGCCGCCGCCGCCCGCTACCAGGAGGAGACCGGGACCGAGGTGGCATTGCAGTTCGGCGGCACCGGCACCCTGCTCACCCAGTTGCACGTGGCCAAACAGGGCGATCTTTTCATCGCCGCCGATGACGCCTCGATCGCCGATGCCCGCAAGCTCGCGGTCGTGCGCGAGGTGCTGCCGTTGGCGAAGCAAAAGCTGGTGATTGCCGTCGCTGCCGGCAATCCCAGGCAGATCCGCGGCTTCGAAGACCTGCTCAAGGCCGACGTGCGGGTGGCCCTGCCGAATCCCGAGGCCGCCAGTGCCGCCAAGGTGGCGGTGCGCTTGCTCGGCGAGCGCTGGCAGGCGCTGGCTGACAAGGCCGCGGTGATGAAACCGACCGTCACCGAGATCGCTGCCGATGTGAAGTTGGGCGCCGCCGATGCCGCCCTGATCTGGGACAGCACGGTGCCGCAGTTCGAGGGGCTGGAGAAGGTGGAGTTGGCCGAGTTCGCCAAGCACCTGGAAAACGCCAGCGCGGCCGTGCTGAGTTCGGCGGTCTCGGCCCCCGATGCCCTGCGTTTTGCCCGCTACCTGGCGGCGCCGCAGCGCGGCGGAGAAGTCTTTCAAAAGCACGGCTTCACCCCGGCCGGCGGCGACGCCTGGGCGGTGAAGCCCGAGCTGATCCTGTTCAGCGGCGGCGTCAACCGGCCCGCCATCGAGCAACTCGTTCAGGACTTCGCCAGCCGCGAGGGCATCAGCGTCACCACCGTCTTCAACGGCTGCGGCATCCTCTGCGCGGCGATGAAAACCATGGGCGACAGCAACAATCCGAAGTTCCCCGATGTTTACTATGCCTGCGACGTCTGTTTCGTGCCGCCGGTCGCCGAGCATTTCCCCGAAGCCGTGCTGCTCACCGAGGCCGAGATCATCATCGCCGTGCCCAAGGGCAATCCCAAGGGCATCCAGACCCTCGCCGATCTCGCCCGGCCCGGCCTGCGTGTCGGGCTCTGCAACGCCGAACAGTCGACCCTCGGCTTCATGACCATGGGCATCCTCAGCTCGATGAACCTCTGGGAAAGCGTCAGCAAAAACGCCTCCAGCCAGGTGCCGACCGGCGATTTCCTGGTCAACCAACTGCGCGCCGGCTCGCTCGACGCGGCGGTGGTCTACCGCATCAACATCCAGCAGCAGGCCGAGCATTTCGACGCCCTGCCGCTGCCGGCCGACAAGGCCAAGGCCATCCAGCCCTTCGCGGTGCGCAAGGATTCCGCCAACCGCGAACTGGGACGCCGTCTGCTCGACCACCTGCGCGCCAACCGCGGCAGTTTCGAGAAGGCCGGCTTCGTCTGGACCGGCGACAAGGCGCCGATCAAAAGCGCCGACATCGAACTGCCACCCTGGCTGAAAAACTGATCACTCCAGTGCCTTCAGGGACGCCGGTTCGCTGACCTGAATCTGCAGGCGCTCGCGGTACTTGCCGATCTCACCCTGCACACGCACGCGTCGCCCAGTGAGCGCGTCGAGCGGCCAGTCGGGGTGCTTTTCGAGATCGCTGCGCCGGATGAAGACGCTGAACACCTCGCCCTCAAACTCGAGCAGACGGTGGCCGCTGCTGCCAAGGGTGGCGACGCGGCGCACGGTGCCGGTCACCGTCGCGGGCTGACCGAAGCGCGATTCCAGGACGCCGGCATCGCGGGCGTCGAGGCTTTCATCAGGGGCAGGGGAGGGAGCCGGCACGGTACTGGAGGTTGCCGCGACCGCCTTGCCCGTGCCAGGCAGCAGGCCGAGTACCTCGGCCAAGCGACGCCGGCTGCGCTCGGCAAGTTGGGCCGGTGCCAAGGTCTGCTCGCCGCCGGAACGCAATTCAAAGGTGGCGGCTCCCGGTGCGACCTGACGCACGCGCGCTTCGAACATCGTGCCATCGCTGCGCACCCAGGTTTCCCAATCCGGAGCGGCGACAGCGGTGCCAAGGAACAGCAGGGCAGCAAACCAGCGTGGCTTCATGAGGCTAAGATATTTTCTTGAATGAAAGGTGCAATGAAAAAGCGCCGGCTTCACGCGGGATTTTCAAAGGAAACCCGGCTTCGGGCGTTCCATTCGCACCCCCATGAAAATCCGCCCGTTTTTTGCTGTTCTCTGCGCCCCGCTTGTCGCTGTCGCCGCCGATTTCGAGAAGGAGGTGCAGCCGATTCTGGAGAAGCACTGCTATGAGTGCCACAGCGAGAAGACTGGCAAAAAGAAAGCGGGTTACGTTTTCGACGACTTGGAGACGCTCAAACTCGACATCAATCCCAAGGGCGCGATCGTGCCCGGCAAACCGGCGGAGAGCCACGTCTTCATCGTCGTTTCGGATCCCAACCACGAGGCGCACATGCCGCCCAAGGGCAACCTGTCGGACCGCGAGATCGAGAAACTGCGCAGCTGGATCAACGCCGGCGCGCCGCTGCCCGGTCAGGCCCCGACCATGGCGGAAGCGCCCGCCAAGCCGGCCATCCTCAACTGGACCAATTTTGAGGGCAAAACGATCCAGGCCGGTTTTGTCCGCCTCGACGGCGCCAACGTCATTCTGAAGATGGCCAACGGTCAGGAGATCCCGTACCCGCTGGCCAAGCTCGACAAGACCAGCCAGGAACAGGCCGAATCGGTCGCCAGCAGCGGCGCGCCCTGAATTCAGCGACACCGAGGCGCGGACTCCGGCTTGCAAGCCGGGGCTTCCCGCCTATGAACCCGGCCCGCCCATGCATCATTTCCATTACTCCAACGGCCAGCTCTGCGTCGAAGACGTGCCCTTGCAGTCGCTCGCCGATCAGTACGGCACGCCGCTGTACGTCTATTCCAAGGCGACCATCACCAGCCACTACACCCGCCTCGATGCCGCCCTGTCCGGTCTCGACCACCTGATCTGCTACGCGGTCAAGGCCAACTCCAACCTCGCCGTGCTGGCCACCATTGCCCGCCTCGGCGGCGGCTTCGACATCGTCTCCGGCGGCGAACTCTACCGCGTCATCCAGGCCGGTGGCGACCCGGGCAAGTGCACCTTTGCCGGCGTTGGCAAGACCCGCGAGGAGATCGCCTACGCGCTCGAGCAGGGCATCTACTGCCTGAACGCCGAGTCCGAGGCCGAACTGCGCCACATCAACCAGATCGCCGGCGAGCTTGGTCGCAAGGCGCCGGTCGCCGTGCGCGTCAACCCGAACGTCGATGCCAAGACCCACGCCAAGATCACCACCGGCAAGAGCGAGAACAAGTTCGGCGTCGATTTCGAGAACATCGCCGATGTCTACACCCGCATCGCCAGCGATTGCCCGCACCTCGAACTGCGCGGCCTGCAGATGCACATCGGTTCGCAGCTCACCAGCGTCGAGCCCTTCGTCGAGGCCGTGCGCAAGGTCGTGCCGCTGGTGCGCGAGATCCAGGCGCGCCATGGCATCCAGTTCTTCAGCATCGGCGGTGGCATCGGCATCAACTACCGCCAGAGCCTGGATTCCGGTCCGGAAAGCTGGTGGCAGGAGAACGAGACCGTGCATCCGCTGACCATCCAGGCCTATGCCGATGCCGTGGTGCCGCTGCTGCAGCCGCTCGGCCTGCGCATCCTCTGCGAACCCGGCCGTTTCATGGTCGGCAACGCCGGCGCCCTGCTCACCCGCGTGCTCTACGAAAAGCGCGGTGCCGCCAAGACCTTCAAAATTGTCGACGCCGGCATGAACGACCTCATCCGCCCGACCCTGTACGAAGGCTGGCACCAGATCGTCCCGCTCCAGCAGCCGGCCAATGGCGACACCGAAATTGTCGATGTCGTCGGTCCGATCTGCGAGACCGGCGATTTCCTCGCCCAGAACCGCGAACTGCCGCCCGTGCACGAGGGCGACGTGCTCGCCGTGCTCAGCGCCGGCGCCTACGGCTTCACCATGGCCTCGAACTACAACACCCGCCCCATGCCCGCCGAGATCCTCGTCGACGGCGCCAAGGCGACCGTGGTGCGCGAGCGTCAGACCCTGGCCGATGTGCTCAAGGGCGAGCACTTGGCCTGAGCGGAGAGCGAAGAGCCAGGAGTGCCCCGTTTCCGGAAGGGAGCGCGGGCACTGCCCGCTGTTTTTTGTCTGTGCAGCAGGGCCACCTCTAGCCGTTTGGCAGCATGGGCCTCCCTCATGAGGAGGGCCTCGTGAATGAATTCCCGGCGCGCCACAAACCATTGCATTCAGGGCATTTGCAGCCACGTTGGGACATGGACCTGACGTTGAAAAACCTGCCCGAGGTCTTGTTCCAACACCTGCGTGCTGCGGCGGCATCCCGAAGCTGCAGTGTGGAGGCCCTGATCCTCCTCACCCTGGAGAAAACCTTTGGCGAACCAACGGCTGAGCGCAGGATCCTTCTGGCAAGAATCCGTCGCCACCGCGAGGCGCAAACGCTCTGGCTCGACGATGCAGCCCTTGCGTTTGCCAGGAAGCACGGGCGGGAATGAGCGCCTCGGCGGAGCTGTCACAAGCACAGTCTTCCCATCACAACCGCCATGCAGAAAAGACTCGCCACAGATCGACGCCTTTTCCTCGCCCTGTTCGCCTTGTTGCTGATCCTTTGGGGTGTTTTGGCCTTTGTCAGCTGGGAAGCATTGCCACCGCAAGACCTACGCTGGCTGCATGGCGGGTTCGGTGCCGCCGCAGGGGTTTTGGGTTGGCTGGCAATGGTGCCCTTGACGGTACTTTCGCTCAAGGATGGACGCTTGTCCGTGGGCCAGGGATTTGGCGCATTGCACCTGCCGGTGGACGCCATCCATCGCTGCCGAATCCTCCGGCGTGGCTCAGACACCCTGCTTGAAGTTCATCTGTCCACCGTTCCTGTAGAACTCAAGCCCTACCTCAACACGGGGTGGAAGCGTCGTTGCGTCGCCAAAGCGCGGCAACTGCGATGGACGCCGCCCTCCGAGCCGTTTTTGCTCCTGTCCATTCCGCCGATTCGCCATGTGGGCGATTCGTTAAATGAGTGGCTCGGTTTGCCGGGGCGGGTTGCCGCTCCGGTGGACTGACCGCAAGTTTTGTCCCCGGCCAGCCCGCGCCGACCGGGGGTGAACGATGATCACTCGCCGAGCAGTTCCTGGATCTTCGGCTCGATGGCTTCAGCCCACATGTCGTAGCCCTTTTCCGAGAGGTGCAGCAGGTCGGGCATGATCTCCTTGGTCAGGGTGCCGTCGGGCTGCAGGAAGGTCTTGCCGATGTCGAGGTGATGCACGGTCTTGCCGTCGGCCAGCTTGGCGATGAGGGCGTTGGTGGCCTCGTTCTGCTGGCGCATCGGGTCGGCCGGGGTTTCACCGCGCGGGAAGATGCTCAGCAGCAGGATCTTCGCCTGCGGCGCCTTCTGCTTGAGCGTGCGCAGGATGAGTTCAACAC
>CANNUR010000095.1 GCA_947523045.1 uncultured Prosthecobacter sp. | reverse complement strand
TTCAGGCCGAGCTTCTGATTGATCTTGTAGCGGCCGACACGGGTCAGGTCGTAGCGCTTCGGATCGAAGAACAGGCGCTTCACCAGGGCGCGGGCGTTCGGGATGGTGGGCGGATCGCCCGGGCGCAGGCGGCGGTAGATCTCCTTGAGCGCCTCGTCCTCGTCGCGCGCCGGATCCTTGCGCAGGGAGGTGATGATGAGGTCGTCCTGGGAGGCCGTGATGACCTTGAGCGACTTGTGGCCGAGCTGGACCAGTTGGCGGACAACGCCGGCGGTGAGGGGTTCATAGGCGCGGGCGACGATGAGTTCGCCGTCGAGCACGTCCTTGAAGAGGAGCTTGGTGGCGATGTCCTCCTCCTTCATGCCCTCCTTGAGCTTGAGGTCCTCGATGTTGTAGAACAGGCGCAGGATGTCCTCGTCATTCGCGTAGCCAATGACGCGCAGCAGGGTCGTGGCGAGGAACTTGCGGCGGCGGCGGCGGCGGTCGAGGTAGACGTAGAGCAGGTCGTTCGTGTCGAACTGCACTTCCAGCCAGGTGCCGCGGTCGGGGATGATGCGGAAGCCGTACAGCCAGCGGCCGTTGAGGTGCTGGGTGCTCTCGAAGCAGATGCCGGGGGAGCGGTGCAGCTGGCTGACGACGACGCGCTCGGCGCCGTTGATGACGAAGGTGCCGCGGTCGGTCATCAGCGGGATCTCGCCCATGTACACGCGCTCCTGCTTGGCGCCGGCCTCGTCGCGCAGTTCGAAGGTGACGTAGAGGGGGGCACTGTAGGTCTCCGCCTCGCGGATGGCCTCAAGGGCGCTGAGCTTGGGATCGCCGATCTCGTACATGACGAAATCGAGCGTCATCTTGTTGTCGTAGCTCTCAATCGGGAAGACCTCCTTGAAGACCGCCTGCAGGCCCAGCTCCTTGCGCTTGGAGGGCAGGATGTTCTTCTGCAGAAACTCCTCGTACGAGCGGATCTGGATCTCGATCAGATTCGGCGGCTCGGCGACTTCATGAATTTTGCCAAAGTTGGTGCGCTGGGACATAGGGAGGAGGAGGAACTACGGGGTGGCAATGGCGGGACGGGAGCGCCGCGGGCGGCGCGTACGCGGAAATGCGGATCTCAGGCGGCCAGCCTGCGATCCGGGGACTTCAGCGGAAAGGCAAAAACCCGGAGAGCAGCGCGCACGCTGCCACCAGGCAGTTGTCGGGTGCAGGCCCCATCGACCATTCCGGAACCCGCCGTGCCGGAGCAGCGGCTCCGGAGCATGAGGCGGGACAGGGCGGACAGGTGGGGCATGCGGGATTGGAAATTTTTTTCAGAAAGGAGTTTTGGAGGCTCCTTTGACCGCGCGCCGCCAACGCGGCGGCGCGCGGAAAAGGGCTGGAGGTTACTTGATCTCCACTTTGGCGCCGGCGGCTTCGAGCTTCTTCTTGATCTCTTCAGCCTCGTCCTTCTTGGCACCTTCCTTGACCTTCTGAGGAGCGCTCTCAACGAGCTTCTTGGCCTCAGCCAGGCCCAGGCCGGGGACGACGCCACGGACTTCCTTGATGACGGCGATCTTGTTGCTGCCACCGTCGACAAGGACGACGTCAAACTCGGTCTTCTCCTCGGCGGCGGCGGCCGGGGCGGCACCAGCGGCAACAGCCACGGCGGCGACGGGAGCGGCGGCGCTGACGCCCCACTTGTCTTCGAGGGTTTTCACGAGTTCAGCGACTTCCAGGACGGTAAGGCCGCTCAGTTCTTCAACGATTTTGTTCAGGTCTGCCATATGGGTGTTTCGGTATCGCCGTTTCCCGGGGCTCCGGGTGATTTAAGAGAGAAAGCCTTCGCTCCGGCAAGGAACCATTGGGTGTTGTTATTCAGGCCTTTTCAGGGGCCATCGGGTCAAATTCAGATTTGGCTCAGGCCTGTTCGCCCTTCGCCTTGAGCACGCGCGCCAGCGAGGCGGCGGGTTCGTTGAGCAGGCGGACCAGCTGGGAAGCCGGGGCCTGAAGAACGCCAAGCAGGGTGGCGAGCAGCACTTCGCGCGAGGGCAGGTCGGCCAGCGCCTTGATGGCGGCGGCATCGAGCAGCTTGCCGTCGAGCACGCCTACCTTGGTCTGGGGCTTCTCGAATTCGGCGGCGAAGTTCTTCAGCACCTTGGCGGCGGCGCAGACGTCCTTGGCACCGGTGACGACGGCGCTCTGGCCGACGAGGTGGGTACCGATGTCCTGCGGGTAACCGGCGCGTTCGGCGGCCTTCTTGACCAGCGTGTTCTTGAAGACGTGGATCTCCGAGCCCGTCTCGGCGAGGCGCTTGCGCAGCTCGGAGAACTTGGCGACGGTCAGGCCGGTGTAATCCACGACGATCAGGAACGGGGAAGCGTTGACCCGCTCGAGCAGGTTTTCGATGAGGAGTGTCTTTTCAGCTTTCATGTCTAGGGATTCCCCACGGGTTACAGTTTGACGTACTTGGCGACATCGATGCGCAGCGCGGGCGACATGGTCGCGGCCAGGGTGATGCTGTGGACGTAGCGGCCGCGGGCGCTGGCCGGCTTGGCGCGCACGATGGCGTCGATCAGCGCGGTGCCATTCTCGACGATGGCGTTGGTTTCGAAGGCGACCTTGCCGATGGTGGAGGCAATGTTGCCATTCTTGTCGAGCTTGAAGTCGACGCGGCCGGCCTTGACGGCCTTGACGGCGCCAGCGGTGTCATCGGTGACGGTGCCGGTGCGCGGGTTCGGCATCAGGCCGCGCGGACCGAGCTGCTTGCCGAGCTTGCGCACTTCATTCATGGCGGCCGGCGTGGCGATGGCGACATCAAAGTCCATGACACCCTCCTTGACCTTGGCGATCAGGTCCTCATAGCCCACCAGGTCGGCGCCTGCGGCCTTGGCGGCCTCGGCGGCGGAGCCGACGGCGAAGACGGCGACACGAACGGTCTTGCCGGAGCCGTGGGGCAGCGGGCAGGTGCCGCGGATCATCTGGTCGCCCTTCTTCGGGTCAACCCCCATGCGGAACGACAGCGTGACCGTCTGGTTGAACTTGGTGCCGGGCAGCTTGCGGACGAGTTCCGCGGCCTCCTCGAGCGAGAATGTCTTGCCCGCCGGAATCATTTCGGCGGCCTTCTTGTAGCGTTTGCTTCGGGTTTGCATGGTGGGGTGCAGTGCTTTCGAACGGACGGACCGTTCTCCTGCGGCGGGGTTAGTCGGTGATTTCGATGCCCATCTGGCGGGCGGTGCCGGCCATGATGCGGGAGGCCGCCTCAAGGTCGGTGGTGTTGAGGTCGGCAAGCTTCATCTTGGTGGCTTCGAGCAGCTGGGCCTTGGTGATCTTGGCGACCTTCTTCTTGTTCGCCTCGCCGGAGCCGGAGGCGATGTTGGCAACCTTCTTGAGAAGGTTCGACGAAGGCGGCTGCTTGGTGATGAAGGTGAAGCTCTTGTCCTTGTAGACCGTGATCACGGTGGGCAGGACGTCGCCGCCGGCCTTGGCGGTGGCGGCGTTGAATTCCTTGCAGAACGCCATGATGTTGACGCCGGCCTGACCGAGCGCGGGGCCGATCGGCGGCGCGGGGTTGGCGGCGCCGGCCTTGATCTGGAGCTTGATGAGTTTGACGATTTCTTTGGCCATGTGTGTGTGTTCCCTTGCTTAGAGATGGGTGGGCCGGCGCTCAGCGGCAGCCGGCAGTTGGGGTTCGGGTCATGCGGATTTCTCCACCTGCCAGTATTCGAGGTCCACGGGGGCGGAGCGCCCGAAGATGTTGACGGACACGCGCAGCACGCCGCGCTCGGGATCGATCTCCTCGATGATGCCGGTCTGGCTCTCGAACGGACCGTCGGCCACGCGCACGCTGTCGCCGACGTTGAAAGCAATCTTCGGCCGGGCGGCGTCGTCCTTGTCGCGGACCTGGGCGAGCATGCCCTCGACCTCGCGCTGGCGCATCGGCATCGGGTGATCCTTGGCGCCGGCAAAATTGAGCACGCCATCGGTCTCCTTGATGAAGTACCAGGTCTTTTCGACCAGGCGGTTGTGCTCGTCGAGCAGGTGACAGTTGGCAATGACGTAGCCGGGGAAGAACTTGCGGTTGCTCTCGGAACGCTTGCCCTTCTTCACTTCCGAGACACGCTCGGTCGGGACCAGCACCTCAAAGATGCAGTCGCCCATCTCCTCCGTCTGGATGCGGCGGAGCATGTTGTCACGGACCTTCTGTTCAAGGCCGGAGCGCACGTGAATGACGTACCACTGATCGCGAGGCGCGGGGATGGCTCCCATAGGGTGTGAAAGGGGCGGAAAGGGGTTGCGGTTCAGCCAACCAGCAGGTTGGCGATCGCTTGGAAGGCCTCCCGGAAGGAGGTGTCGAAGAAGGCGACAAAGGCGCCGAGCAGCAGCATGGCGATGAGGACCACGAGGGTCGAATCATTGAGCTCCTTGTATTTGGCGAAACCCTTCTCCTTCGGATCCCAGGGCCAGGTGGCTTTCTTCAATTCAATGATGACTTCGCCAAGATAGGCGCGGATGCGGCTCATGCGGAAACGATGGGGTGGCTGCTGAAATGATCCCGGGAGGGGGATGGCAGGTCAGGAGGGACTCGAACCCCCGACTTGCGGTTTTGGAGACCGCCGCTCTACCGACTGAGCTACTGACCTGTGAAGGAAAACTGAAATCCGACTAGGTTGCCTGTCGCCGCCTCCGGGGAGGAGGCCGCCGCAGATCCTGTGCGCCAGAATCTGCGGCGGCCCAACGACAAAGCGAACCTGGCAACAAATCAGTCGAGGATGTCGGACACGCGTCCGGCACCGACCGTCTTGCCGCCCTCACGGATGGCGAAACGGATGGTTCTTTCCATGGCGATCGGCGTGATCAGCTCGACGGTGATCGAGACGTTGTCGCCGGGCATCACCATTTCAACACCCTCGGGGAGGGTCACGCTGCCGGTCACGTCCGTGGTGCGGAAGTAGAACTGCGGGCGGTAGTTGTTGAAGAAGGGGGTGTGGCGGCCGCCTTCGTCCTTCGAGAGAACGTAGACCTCAGCCTTAAACTTCTTGTGAGGGGTCACGGAACCCGGCTTGGCAATGACCTGACCGCGCTCGATGTCGGTCTTCTTGATGCCGCGCAGGAGCAGGCCAACGTTGTCGCCAGCACGACCTTCGTCGAGCAACTTGCGGAACATTTCGATGTCGGTGACGGTCGTCTTGACGGTCGGGCGGATGCCGATGATCTCGACTTCGGACATCTTCTTGACGATGCCACGCTCGACACGGCCGGTGCAGACGGTACCGCGACCTTCAATGGCGAAAACGTCTTCGACCGGCATCAGGAAGTCCTGATCGATCGGTCGCTCGGGCAGCGGGATGTAGTTGTCGACCGCTTCCATGAGCTTGAGGATGTTGCCGCGCTGCTCTTCGTCGCCTTCCAGCGCCTTGAGAGCGGAACCCTTGACAATCGGGATGTCGTCACCCGGGAAATCGTACTTGGAAAGCAGGTCACGCACTTCCATCTCGACGAGGTCGAGAAGTTCGGGGTCGTCGACCATGTCCACCTTGTTGAGGAAGACGACGATCGCCGGCACGCCGACCTGGCGGGCCAGGAGGATGTGCTCGCGGGTCTGCGGCATCGGGCCGTCGGCGGCGGAGCACACAAGGATGGCACCATCCATCTGGGCGGCGCCGGTGATCATGTTCTTGACGTAGTCCGCGTGACCGGGGCAGTCCACGTGGGCGTAGTGACGGTTGTCGGTCTGGTACTCGACGTGGGTGGTGTTGATGGTGATGCCGCGCGCCTTTTCCTCAGGAGCGGCGTCGATGTCATCATACTTGCGGGCCTCTGCGTAGCCTTTGGTGGCCAGCGTGGTGGTGATCGCCGCGGTGAGCGTGGTCTTGCCGTGGTCAACGTGGCCAATGGTGCCGATGTTGACGTGCGGCTTGTTGCGTTGGAATGCTTCTTTAGCCATGATTCAGTTGAGGTTGTTGCGCTGGGACTTTGGGTTCGTTTGTCGTGTAACGGAATCCTCCGCGCTTCGCCGCTGGAGCTGATGAAGGGGATTGAACCCTCGACCTCGTCCTTACCAAGGACGTGCTCTACCACTGAGCTACATCAGCATTTGACCGGCGGCGACCCGTGAAGAATCTCCTCCTCTTTCGACAAAAAACGGGGCGTTGGTGCCTGTTGCGCGGCGACAAGAGACAATACACCCCTGCTTTTCGGAAAAAGTGGCCCTAACCTAGGGGGTCCTGCCCCGCTGTCAAAGACTATTTGAGGGGATTTTCAGGTTTCCTGACGCCTGGGATGCCTTTCGTACCTCCGGCGAGCCCCCGGGCATCCCGCGAGCCATCCGCCGAACCATGGATCTTGCCCCCGAAAGCGCACCCCTGCACGGCGGCACTCCGGCATCAGGCCTGCCGACTCCGCGATTCCCCTGCCCTTTCCTGCCAGCGCCAGGCAAGCAGCCAGAGCAGGGCGGGCACGATGGCACTCAGGCTGAGAGCCAGCACGGGACTGTCGTGACCGAGGTGGCCGATGGCGGCGAAGGCGAAACCAAGCGGCAGGGAGCCGCAGGCGAGGGCGGTGACGAAGACCCGCCGGCGCAGGCGGGCCAGGCCGGCCAGGCAGGCGACGGCTTCGGGCAAAACCGGGGTCCAGCGCGACAAGGCCACCAGCCAGCCGCCGCGCCGGGCAAAGAGTCGCTCAGCGCGCTGCAGGCCGTCCTCGCCGGCGATGCACCGGGCCAGGCCGCGGCCGAAGCGACGGCAGAGGCCGTAGGCGGTGAGTCCGGACAGCAGCGAGCCGGCAGCGGCGAGGCAGCCGCCCCAGAACCAGCCATACATCCAGCCCAGCGCCGACATGACGACCGTACTCGGGATCGGCAGAACGATGTCGCCCACCAGCAGCAGCAGGCCGGCGCACCAGGCCCAGTCGCCCCAGCCCTCCATCCAGGCGCGCGAACCCTCCAGGCTGAGGGCGGCATCGAAGGCCTCGCCCCAGATCACAAACGGCAGCAGGATGCCGGCGAGCAGCAGCAGGACGAGCAGGGTCAGGGAGCGATGCATGACTCAGCCGGGCAGAGGCAGTCCGTGCAGGCGACGGCGCAGCAGTTCAAGCCCCGCCTGGCCGGCAAGCAGCTTGAAGCGGTCGCGTGCGCCGGGATAAAAGAACTTCCGCGCGACGGTCTCCCCCCCCTTTGAGGCGAGGGCGATCCAGACCGTGCCGACCGGTTTGTCGTCGCTGCCGCCGGTGGGCCCGGCGATGCCGGTGAGGGCGAGCGCGTGATCGGCGCCGGAAACCGCAAGGCAGCCTTCGGCCATGGCGCGCGCCACCGCCTCGCTGACGGCGCCGTGGGTCTCGATCAGGTCGGCTGGCACGCCGAGGTGCTGCTGCTTGGCGGCATTGGCGTAGGTGACGAAGCCGTGGCCGAACACCGCCGAGGCGCCGCTGACATCGGTGATGCGGGCGGCGACCGCGCCGCCGGTGCAGGACTCGGCGAGCGCCAGCTGTTCGCCGCGCGCGGCCAGCGTGTGCACGACGACCTCCTCCAGCACGCGTCGGTCCTCGGACAGGATGCAGTCGCCCAGCCGCGCGCGCACGATCTGCGCGCCGGCCTGGACCGCTTCTTCGGGTCCGGCGAGGCGGACATCGACATCGCCGCGGCCGATGCAGTAGCCGAGTTCGAGGCGCGGCACGGCTTCGAGCTGCTTTTCCACCGCCTCAACGATGTCGGACTCGCCGATGCCGGTGAGCCTCAAATAGAGTACGCTCCGGCTGTCGCTATCAGGCAGCACTGCGCGCAGGCGCGGTTCGACCTCGGTCTCGACCATCGGTTTCAGCTCGCGCGGCGGGCCAGGCAGCAAAAACAGGTGGGCGTTCCAGCCGCGCGAGGCGCCGAGTTCGGCGGGGAAGTACAGGCCGGGGGCGGTGCCGAACGGATTGGCCAGTACCTGGGCGCCGACAGGCACGCGCGCCTGGCGCAGGTTCGAGGGGCTCATCGCCCGACCGCGCTGGGCGAAGTAGGCTTCCAACTGGGCGGTGACGCCGGCGTCCTGCTGCAGTTCCAGGCCGAGCAGATCGGCGGCTGACTCGCGGGTGACATCGTCATTGGTCGGCCCGAGCCCGCCCGAGACGAGCACCACGTCGGCGCGGGCGGCGGCCTCGGCGATGGCAGCCTTCACCGCACCGCCGTCGGGCACGACGGTCTGGCGGGCGACCTCAAAACCGAGCGCCGCGAGTCGCTGGCCGATCCAGGCGGCGTTGGTGTTGATGACGTCGCCGAGGCAGAGTTCGGTGCCGGTGTTGACGAGTTCGATGCGCATCAGCCTGTGATCGCCGCCCAAGGGCCTTTTTCAAGGACCATCTGGGGCACATAACCGCGCCAGCGCGGATCGCCGCTCTGGATCATCTGGCGGACGTTGGCGCTGGTTTGGAACAGGCACTCGTCCAGGCCCTCGCGAATCTCGTGCACACTGCCAGTCTCCAGCAGGTAGCGCAGCAGGTGGGCCTGTTCGCGACTGACCCGCGCCTGGCTGGCCGTGCGGATCTGGCCGGTGAGGGGATCGCCGCCCGGATAGACATACAGCCGCACCTGATTGCGCAGCAGGCGGCCGAAGGCCTCCATCAGGCCGCCCTCAAGATCCAGGTACCAGCGTTCGTTGAACAGCTCCTCAAAGAGCGGCAGGCCGAGGATGATGCCGATCGGCTCGCGGGTGTGGCGGGCGAGGTAGGCGCTGAGGCGATGGAACTCGGCGTACTTCGAGATAAGCACGTTTTTGCCGAGCGCCTGCAGGATGTCGGCGCGGGCGAGGAAGTTGCCGTATTCGACCGTGCAATCCTCCATGCACAGCAGGTTGTGCATGGTGATCTCGAGGATCTCAACGTGGCCGTCGGCCTTGGCGCCAAAGTCGGCCGCGAAGGCGGCGGCACCGCGCTCGATCATGTCGAGATTGACGCGGGTGATCGGATCAAAGCTGCCGCGGTTGATGAGAACCGGCTTCTTGTAGAGCAGGTCCGAAGCCTGGCCAATCTGGCCGTCGGCGCCAAACAGGGCGGCATCGGCGAGGTCGCTGCGCACGAGTTCGAGGGCGACGATGCGGTCCTCGAAGGCCGGGCTGCTGAAGGCCGGGCCACTGAAGTCAATCAGGTCGATCTCCAGGCGCTTGCGACGCAGGTCGTCGAGCAGGCTGTGCAGGAAGGTGGTCAGCTCGCCGCGGTAATGATGGGCGGCATGCAGCAGGTTGACGCCAAGGATGCCCATGGCCTCGGCCTGCTGATGGTTGGTGTCATCGAGCAGGCGGACGTGCAGTTGGATGTCGTTCGGCGGCCCCTGGGGCTCGGTCTGGAAGCGCAGGCCGAGCCAGCCATGGCACTCCTCGTGGGTGTCGCGCCAGCCGCGCGCGCGCACCGTGTTGGCCAGCGCGAAAAAGGCGGTGTCGGCACCGCGCTTCGCCTGCAGGCGCTGCTGCACGATCTGGAACTCGTGGTCGAGCATCGCCTGCATGCGCTGGCGCGAGACGTAGCGGGCGCTCTTGCCGTAGATCTCATCGCTGAAGGTCATGTCGTAGGCCGACATCGTCTTGGCGACCGTGCCCGAGGCGCCGCCGGCACGGAAGAACCAGTTGGCGATCTCCTGGCCGGCGCCGATTTCGGCAAAGGTGCCGTAGATCGAGCGCTCGAGGTTGAGCTTCAGCGCCTTTTCCAGTGTGCCGGGACGATGCGGGGCCTCGTTCATCGAATGCAGTGTACCACAGAAACGCCCGCCACCAACCGGAGGTTGCCGGGGCAGAGACTTCCGCGACAAGAACGGATGCGATCTCGCTCCGGCGGCAGTCGACGGCCACAGCCCCGCAAGCCCGGGAAACCCGCGCACCACCCCGCGTTTTGTGTTTGACGAAGGCCCCGCCCCGGGTCTTATTGCATTCTGTCGCCTGCCCTCCCCCGGTCGGGCGGCCAGATCCGGTGAGATGGCTGAGTGGTCGAAAGCACACCTTTGCTAAAGGTGCGTAGCCTTATCCGCTACCGAGGGTTCGAATCCCTCTCTCACCGCCATTATGATTCAAATGCGAACTCCCGGTAAGATTTTCGCAACTCCTTGAAATCAAGTCGCTTGCGTAAAGGTCCAAGTTCACCGCGAACCACTGAGTTCGTATTTGAGTGCTCCAGGTATGAGGATTTCCCGGAATCGGTTCCTTTTTCGGGTCCAGCCGGTGAACTCGGACCTGACGCAGCAGCAGCCGCAGAAGGTCGCAT
>CANNUR010000094.1 GCA_947523045.1 uncultured Prosthecobacter sp. | reverse complement strand
CCTTCAGGGTGATGAAGCAGGACAGGAAGGCGCAGACGCCGCCGATCATGCCGCTGACCAGGATGGCCTTGAGCATGTAATCGTACTCGAAGGGAGTGAACATGGCGTGCCGTCGATTTTGGAAAGCCTACGCATGCCGCCGGCCGGGCCGGCTGTCCACCGCAGATCGCGGGTCGCGCGCAAGGAACGGCCCCGGCGCGCCGTCTCCTTTGCCCCAATCCCACTCATCGCCATGTCCTACCAGAAAAACGCCGAAGCCCAGGGTATCGTCTTTAGCAAGCAGACCCCCGGCTACCTCAACCTCTGCATCCGTTCCGGCAACCAGCTGCTCACCTCGGGCCACGTCAGTGACCTCAAGGGCAAGCTTGGCGACGGCCTCAGCGTCGACGACGGCTACCAGGCGGCGCGCAACTGCGCGGAAAAGATCCTCAACTCGGTCTGGAACGTGCACGGCACGCTCGACGGCCTGCGCGTCGTCAAGGTGCTCGGCTGCGTCAATTCAACGCTCGACTTCACCGACCAGCACCTCGTCATCAACGGCTGCTCGGACCTGCTGCACGTCATCTTCGGCAAGGACGGCGACGGCTACCACGCGCGCAGCGCCTTGGGCTTTGCCCAACTGCCGACCGGGGCCGCGGTCGAGGTCGAGGCGATCTTTGAAATCGTCGGCTGAACCGGCAAACGCGCCCGCCGCCGCCTGGCGGCGGGCGCGTGAAACTCACTGGTAGGAGGATTCGACGCGGCGGGCGACGTCGCGGTAGCCGTAGTCGGCGTTGTAGATCTCCTTGAGCGCTTCCAGATACTGCTCCTGGCGGCCCATCTTCTCGTTCACCAGGGCCAGTTCGTAGAGGATCTCCTTCTTCGTGTTGTCCATGATCGCCAGCTCCTTGGCGGCCTCGGCGAGGGCGCTCTGGGCGAGGTCGTTCATGTTCTTGCGCTCGAAGCAGCGGCCGAGCAGGAGCATCGCCTTGATGCGGATGTTCGGGTTGCTCTTCGCCTGCTGCAGTTCGGGGATGGCCTCGGTGTACATGCCGGCGTTGAAGTAGGCCTGACCAAGATCAAAGCGCACCTGCTTGTCGGTCGGGTTGCGCTCGACGCGGGCGCGCGCCTCGTTGATGGCGACCATGGAGCGCTCGGCACGGATCTGGGCGAGTTGGGCGCGCTTGGCTTCGACGTCGGGAGCGTCGGGGTTGGCCTCGATGTCGGCCTCCATCTGGCTGATCTGCAGGTCGCGCACCTTGTCGCGGATCAGCTCCGTGCGGCGCTGCAGGGCGACGTCGCCGGGGTTCAGCGTCAGGGCGTACTCGTAGAACATGAGCGCGTTGTCACTCTGCTCCAGCTCGTCATAGAGCTGGGCCATGCCCTTGACGTTGTTGATGTTGGTCTGGTCCTTGTTGTACTCGTCGATGAAGCGGGCGAGCAGCTGCTCGGTCTGCTCGCGGGTGCGGCCCTGCTTGTTGAGCAATTCGAGCACGCCGGCTTCCTCGGCGTTCTTCATCGCCTTGCGGAAGTCGCCCTCCTGGTTCCAGCCCTGGCGGATGATCGAGGTGCGCGCCGCGGAATCCTTCTCGCCCTTGACGGCGTTCATGTCGCGCGGGTCGACCTTGAGGATGGCGCGGTACACCTCGCTGGCCTTCTCGGGCTGGTCGTGCGCCATGTAGTGGTCGGCCAGGGTGTGCATCACCTTGGTGTTGTCCTGCTGACCCATGCGGATCGTCTCCAGGGCGAAGGCGGCCAGATCCGGGAACTGTAGCTTCATCGCCAGGTCGTACAGCTGCTGGTTGGCGGCGACGTTGAAGGGATCCTTCTGGAAAACATTGTCCTCGAGGTCGGCGATGGTTTCCCAGGGATCCTTCTTCGAGCCGCCCTTGAACAGGCCGCCGCCAAAGCTGAACTTGCGGCCGCCACCGGCCATTTCACCCTCGGCACGGCGCAGGGCCATGCGGCCGTCAAGGAAGCAGGGCACCTCCTTGACCACGGGCAGGATGAGGCTGACAGCGTACTCCCAGTTCTTTTGTTCGATGGCCAGCAGGCCCTTTTTCCAGAGGTTCTGCTGCTTGGGGTTCAGTTCGGTCTCCTTGACGATCATGGTGTTAGTTACGGGGCGGTGAGTTGGGGGTGGGGGTCTCCGGGGCGGGCGCGCCGGCCTTGCCGGTGACCAGCTCGACGAGGGCACGCCACTCCTCCGTGAGGCCCTGGCCAAAGGTCTTCACGCTGAAACCGTGCTCAAAGAGCACCATCCAGCAGAAGGTGGCGGCCAGAAAGGCGAGCAGCCAGAGGAGTTTCGAAAACAGGCGCATGTCCGGGGGGAATTTTGGAGATTACAAGCAAACCGCCGCGCCCGTCCAGCACGGAGTTTTTTTGTTTAACCGACCGACTGTTCCTCACGGCGCGCTTGCCAGACTGGGGGCGGCCGGTGCACCATGGCGATCATGACTCCCCTGCACCACCTGCGCGCCGGCCTGATCGGCACCGGCTTCATCGGCCCCGTCCACGTCGAAGCCCTGCGCCGCCTCGGCATCCAGGTCAGTGCCGTCTGTGGCTCGACGAAGAGCGCCCGCGCCTTGGCCAACCTGTGGGGCATCCCGGAAGTCCACGGCGACTACGATCACCGCGCCCTGCACCGCAGCCCGAACGTCGACGTCGTCCACATCACCTCGCCCAACAAGGCCCATGTCGAGCAGTGCCTCGACGCCCTCGCCGAGGGCAAGCATGTCATCTGTGAAAAACCCCTGGGCATGACCTCGGCCGAAACCGCCCGCGTCGTCGCCGCGGTCAAGAAGGGCGGGAAAAAGGGCCCGGTCTTCGCGGTCAACTACATGTGCCGCTTCTTCCCCGCCATCCTGCAGATGCGCGCCATGGTCGCGCGCGGCGACCTCGGCCAGATCATCCACGTCCAGGGCCACTTCTTCCAGGACTGGCTGCTGCATGAGACCGACTACAACTGGCGCCTGCTCGCCTCGGAGGGCGGCAAGCTGCGGGCGGTGGGCGACATCGGTACGCACTGGATCGACGCCGTCAGCTTCATCCTCGGCAGCCGCGCCAAGCGCGTCTTCGCCCACCTCGAAACCTTCCACAAGACCCGCCTGCGCCCGCGCGGGCAGGTGCAGACCTTCGCCCAGGCCGATCCCAAGACGATGGTGCCGTACAAGGTCGACACCGAGGACTTCGGCAGCGTCCTGCTGCAGTTCGGCAAGGCGCGCCACGGGTTTGCCGACGGCGTGCACGCGAATGCCAGCATCTCGCAGGTCGCCGCCGGCTGGAAATGCAGCCTCTCGCTCGGCATCTACGGCACCCGCGGCAGCGTGCGCTGGGACCTGCAGCAGCCGAACGAGATCCAGGTCGGCCGGCGCGACGGCCCGAACGAGGTGCTGCAGCGCGGCACCCCGGGTTTCCACGAGGACGTCGCCAACTTCACCGACTACCCCGGCGGCCACGCCGAGGGTTTCAGCGACGCCCACAAGATGCAGTACCGCGCCGTCTACGAGCACATCGCCAGCGGCAAAACCACCCCGGTCCTGTTCGCCACCGCCGAGGATGGCCACCACGAGGTGAAACTCTGCGAGGCCCTGCTGCGCAGCAGCAAGGCCAGGACCTGGGTGCCAGTGTGAGGCGCAAAGTGCTGGCGCCAACGACGGAAAACTCATACACTCCTCTCCTGTGACTTACTCCCTCAGTTCACGCCGTCGCACTGCCCTGAGCCTCGGTCTCTGCGTCATTCTGGGGGCTCCCCTGCTGCTCGGGGGGTTGCTGCTCCAGCAGCTTCGCCAGGCCGAAGAAAGCGACCAACTGGTGAAACACACCCTGGACGTCCTCGCCGAGGTCGAGCGCCTGCGCGACGCAGTGATGAGTGCGGAGAGCCTCCAGCGCCTCTACCTGCTGACAGGCCGCGAAGCACATGAGGGGGAGTATCGCCGCATGGCCGAATCCATCCCCGTGATGACACCCCGGGTGCAGGAAATGATCCTCGACGATCGGGCGAAGGAGAAACTGGATGCCGTGCTCGTGACACTGAACGAACGCCTCGCCCTGCTGGAAGCCAATGCCCGGGAAGGTCCACGCCTCGCACCCGAAGCCCTCCGGGAGCGACTCGTGACCGGCCACACCAAATCCGCGCAGCTTGAGCGCGAACTGCGCGACTTGGCGGCCATTGAGGGTCAGCTGCTGACACGCCGCATGGAAGAGCAGCACGCGCGCGCCACCGCTTTTCAACGCCTGACCCTCGGCACCCTCGGCACCGGCTTTGTCGTGCTCTGCGGGATGGTCTGGCTGCTCCTGCGCGAGGGACGCGAACGCCGCCTCTATGAAGGTCGGATCGCCGATGCCCGCGACGCCGCCCTGGACGCGGTGAAAACCACCTCCGCCTTTGTCGCCTCGGTCAGTCACGAGATTCGCACGCCGATGAATGGCGTGCTGGGCACTGCCGACCTGCTGCTGCGCGACCCCCTGCTGAACGCCCGTCAGCGCGAGGGCCTGGAAACCATCCGCACCTCGGGTCGCGCCCTGCTGGAAATCATCAACGACATCCTCGACCTGTCGAAGCTGCAGGCCGGCGAAATGGTCTTTGTCCGCGAACCGCTGTCGCCCTCGGGCGTCATCGACTCGGTCATCACGCTGTTCGCCCAGCCTGCTGCCGCCAAGAGGCTGGAATTGACCGCCCACATTTCCCCGGACCTGCCCGAACAGGTTCTGGGCGATGCCCTGCGCCTGCGCCAGGTGCTGAGCAATCTCGTCTCCAATGCCGTCAAATTCACCGAGTCCGGCGGTGTCAGCATCCATGTGGTGCGCCGGCGTGAAATGGAGTCGGAGGGCCAAATCTGCCTGCGCTTTGACGTTTGCGACACCGGTCCCGGCATCGCCAAGGAGGCCCAGCAGCGCCTGTTTCAACCCTTCGCCCAGGTGGACCAGCAACTCTCGCGCCGCCACGGCGGCACCGGCCTCGGCCTCGCGGTCTCGCGCGAACTGGTCCAGCGCATGAACGGCGCCATGGGCGTCGAGAGCAGTCCGGGCAAGGGAGCCACTTTCTGGTTCACCGCCGTCTTTGGGGCGAGCCAGCAGACCGCACCGGTGCGCAGCCTTGGCCGGCGCGCGCTGGTGGTCATCGAGGACCGGCCGATGACCGCCGAATCCCTGCGCGCCCACGCCTCCGCGTGGAAGCTGAACCCGCTCGTCTACACGACCGAGGGCGATGTGCCTGTCATCCAACCCGTCACCGAAGAGGCCCTGCCGGAAACCGGCGCCGTCGTTCTCGGTTCATCCAAGGCCCAGGACTGGCTGGATCTGGTCAAGCGACTGCGCGGCCGCGAGTGGCTCAAGGACACCCCGATCTTTCTGCTCACCGATGGCGAGATCCCCAGCCGCGGAGAGATGACGGAGGTCGGCATCAGCGGCATCCTGCATTACCCGTTCCGCCCCTCCGAACTCTACGACCAGCTCGCCGGCGGCGGCGGCGAAGGCCTCGACGAACCCTCCGCCACCGAACTCTCCGAGCCCGCCCTGCGCCCGGCCACCCTCATCGTCGCCGACGACAACCCCGTGAACCAGCGCGTGCTGTCCAACCAGCTCGAATTCCTCGGCCTGACGCCGGTCCTCTGCAGCGATGGCCAGCAGGCGCTGGAAAAGGTGCAGGCGGGTGCGGGTGAAGTGGTGCTGATGGATGTGCAAATGCCGGTCATGGACGGCCTGGAGGCCACGCGCGCGATTCGTGCTTGGGAAAAGGCGGTCGGCCGCCCGCCCATCCCCATCATTGCCGTCACGGCCCATGTGATGAGCGGCGATGCCGAGGGCTGCCTGCAGGCAGGCATGGATGGTTACCTGCCCAAGCCGGTCGAACTGAACCGGCTCCAGCAGGTGCTGCAGCGCTGGCTCGGAACGACTGCCAATACCGGCACGACCGGTTCTCCTGCAACCGCCGCCGTCGCCGCCGTGGATGCCGAGATCGACGACGCCCAGTTGCAGTCCTGCCTCACCGGCGAGGCGGAGCTCGATGCGGACCTGGTGACGATGGCGTTCCAGCAGGGGCGCGAGATGCAGGAGCGACTGGCGGAAGCCCTGGCGGAGGGCAGTGACGCCGGCTGGCGGCAGGCCGCCCACCGCGGCCGCGGCTCTGCCGCCACCATGGGCTTTCGCCGTCTTGCCCAGCTGTTTCAACGCGCGGAGTTTGAGGCCACCAGCCCCGAGGCACGCGCGCGTGTGCTCGACGAACTGCGCGCTGCCACGACCGATCTCGCCTCGGCCCTGCGCGACCGCGGCCACACCCTGCCGGCATGAACCCCTCGCTCCTCCGCGCGGCCAGAGCCGCGGCACGATCTCTTCGCCTGCTGGCGCTGCTGCCTGTCATGAGTCTGGCCCAAAACGCGCAACACCTGCGCTGGCAGGCCCCGGAGCCCAACGGCCCTGCGCCTGAGGCCTGGCAGCGCTCCCTCCGGCCGGACGGCAGTGAACGCCACCTGAGCGTGGCGGCCGGGGCAGCCGCTGGCGAAGCCCTGGCCCTGCCCTCGGGGCGCGTGCGCTGGGCCGGGGTGTTCCCCGATGCTCTGGCTGGCCTGGCCCCGCGCGGCCTGCAATGGATCGGCGACCTCGATGCGGAACCGCCACGCCCGGAGGAACTCACCGCCCTGGCGGCACCCTCCGCCTGCTTGTCGGCACCTCCGGGCCGGGATCTCGCCGCACACATGGACTGGACGCCCTTCGGCATCGAAGAACGCGTGGCTGCCCTCCAGCCGGACAGCACGCTGGCCTGGCGCGTCGCCCCCGGCCAGCGACCGGCCGGGTTGTACAGCGCCCGGCCCTGGCGCCTGCCCACCCGTGCGGCGCGCGACTGGCAGCTCGAGTTGACCCTGCGTGGCCGCGGCACCCTGCAACTGGGGCTGACGGCGGAAACCCGCACCGGCTTCGGCGATCCGGAGAGCCTGCATGAACTCTCGCTCACGCCCGAGGCCAGGACGCATCGACTGCCCCTGCCCCCGGTCCTTGCCGCGGCCAAGGCCCTGCGCGTCAGCCTGGTCGCGGGCGGGGACAGCGCCGAGTTCACCTTGGAATCCCTGCGCTGGCTGCCCGCCCCACAGAAAGCCGCTGCCGCCCCAGCGGATCTTGCCCTCGGGGTTTGGGACTGGTCGGCCAACCCCTCGCGCTGGCTGGAACTTCGCCCCCTCTGGAAAGAGGCCGGGGTGCGCGTCCTGCAACTCGCCCTGCCACGCCATTCGGGGGACGAACCGCCGCCTTACCTGAAGACCCTGCAAACCCTGCGCGAGGACGGCTTCGAGGTGGTGGCGGTGGAGGGTGACCCCCACATGGTGCTACCCAACGCCGCACCGGCCGTGCACACCCAGCACCGACGCCTGGCACAATGGCCGGAACTCGCGGCGGTGCAGTACGACGTCGAACCCTACCTGCTGCCGGGCTTTGCCCTGGAGCCCGACCGCTGGTACCAGGCCTGGGGGGGGCTCTATGCCACCCTGGCCGGGCTGGCCCCCAAGCCGCTGGAGGCGGTGGTGCCCTTCTGGCTGCTCCAGGAGCCCCATGGTTCCGCGCTGCTCGACGGGTTCGCCCGCCACTGCCAACGCGTCGTGGTCATGAACTACCGCAGCGACCCGGTCGAAGCCCTCGCCTGGGCCACCGCCTGGCTGGAGTGGAGTCAGTCCCATCGACTGCCAGTCGGCCTGGCGATCGAATGCGGCCCCGTGCCGGATTCACCGCGCGCCATCTTTCACCAGGCCAAGCGCGGCAGGCTGTGGGTGTCGCCCTGGCCGGGACAGGGCACCGCCGTGGTTCTGTTTGAGGACCCCGTGGCACCTGCCACGGAAACCGAATGCGTCGCCGAGGTGACGCGACGTGACATCGTCCCCGGTGCCCGCACCTCCATGGCCACCGTGCCGCCCGGGGAGATCCGCGCCCTGCTCGAGGCGCTGCGCAGCACCGCCGCCTCCCTGCAACTGCCGGCCTCGCTGGCGCCGCGTTTGCTGCTGCACGAACCCTCGGTGGAACTGCTGCGCGAACTCGGTCGTTGACTCGGGCACGACTCCACGCGGGTCAGCCCGGGGTTCCGGCGGAACCCGGCGGTTTTGCCTGGCTGAATCCGCGCCGGGTCATCTCGCCCCAGCCTTTTTTCTTTTTCAAGAACTGCCAGATGCCCTGCAGCCGCCACCAGCTGTTGATCTGACGGAAGCCGAAGTTTTCCGCGATGGCCCCGAAGCCAAGCCAGAGCAGGTCGCGCACGCGCCGGTGATGCTGCAGGGAAAACTCGGCAAGGATCATTGAGCCGAGGCTGAGGCAGAGACCGAAGCCGAACACCACCGCGCAGTAGGCGATGAAGAACTCGATGTTGAGGATGCCCAGCAGCGTGCACAAGGGCACCAGCAGCAGGCCGAGCAGTTCGAGCACCGGACCGACCACGTCAAAGAGGACAAAGCCGGGCAGCGCCACCAGGCCCACCGAGCCGTACTTGGGATTGCCGATCATGCGCCGGTGCCGCCACAGCGTCTCGCACAGCCCGCGCTGCCAGCGGGTGCGTTGGCGCGACAGCACCTGCAGGCTGGACGGCACCTCCGTCCAGCACACCGGGTCAGGCACATGCAGCACCTGGCCCTCGCGGCCCTGCTCGCCGGCCCAGCGATGCAGGCGCACCACCAGCTCCATGTCCTCGCCGACCGTGCCGTGCTCATAGCCGCCCAGCTCGAGCACGACGTCGCGCCGGAAGATGCCGAAGGCGCCGGAGATGATGGTAACCGCGCGGCTACGCGTCCAGGCCATGCGCGTGAGCAGGAAGGCGCGCAGGTATTCGACGGTCTGAAACAACTCCAGCCAGTACCTCGGCGGCCGCACCTCAAGGATGCGGCCAGCATGCACCTGGCAGCCGTTGACGACACGAATCGTGCCGCCCACCGCCAGGGTCGTGTCGGGCGCGTCGATGAAGGGACGCACGGCGCGCAGCAGGGCATCGGCATCGAGCAGCGAATCCGCATCGACCGAGCACACATACGGATGCCTGGCCACATCCATGGCCGCGTTCAGGGCGTCCGCCTTGCCACCATTCTGCTTGTCGATCACCAGCAGGTTGGGCAGGGCGGGATTCGCGTAGATGCCACGAATGGGCTGGTAGGAGGTGCGGCCAGGCGCGGCGCGATGAACCGGCTTGAGGTCAAAGGCTTCGATGAGCCGCGCCAGGGTGGCGTCCTTGGAGCCGTCGTTGACGACCAGGATCTCGTACTCCGGATAGCGCAGGGTCAGCATCGAGCGCAGGCTTTCGACAATCGTCGCCTCCTCGTTGTAGCCGGGCACCAGCAGCGAGATCGGCGGCGTCGCCTCCGAGGTCAGCAACCACCATTCCCGCAGGCGAGCACTGCGCGCACGGGCGCCGAAAAACTCCGGCAAGGCACGCAGCAGATGCACGAGGTAGACACTGTTCTGCGCCAGCTGAAGAAACAGGATCAGCGCCGAGACCGACCACAGCAGGTCGGTCACCGGGGAATCGGCAAGCCATTCGGAGAGTGTCATGCGGGCGACAGGGCCGGGGATTCCGCCGCTTCGGCAATGAGGGCTTCCAAAAGCGGACTTTTCGCCGCCTGCGACTGCAGTCGCCGCCACGGCGCGCCGCCATGGCAGGCCAGGCCATGGATGGCGGTGCGCTGCACGTCAAAATCGGCGTCGTGAATGAGCCAGTAGAGGATGTTGCGTGCCTCGGTGTCGGCACACATGGCGGTGGTGTATTCGGCGACCGCCTTGCGCACGCCCGCGTCGGCATCGGTCGCCAGCGCGGTCACGGTGGCGATATGAAGCGGGTCGGCCAGTCGCAGCAGGGCGCGCACCGCCGCTTCGCGCACCCGCGGCCCGCCGGCCTTGAGTTGCACCGCCACCCGCTCGGCCGGCGCGGGATCGCCGCACAGGGCCAGACCTTCCAGCAGCAGGGCCCGAGCCCGGTCCGTCGCCGCAGCCTCAAGCAGGGCGGCCAATTCATCGCCGCGTCCTGGCGCCAACCGCCGAACGATGTCGCGCGCGCGCTCGGACTGGAGCATGCCCACCGACTCAAGCGCGGGCAGGATCTCCCGCAACGAGGTGCCCGGTGCCCCCTGCTGGACAAGCGCCCAGGCCGCTTCGAGGCGCACCTGCGGCCTGCGATCGCCCAGACGGGCACGCAGGGCCGCCGCCGTGGCGGGTTCCAGGCCGGTCCAGGCCAGCAGGGCGCAGCCGCGCAGGCGCGCCACGGCAC